>CABUGR010000012.1 GCA_902491135.1 uncultured Collinsella sp.
GGTGGTGGTGGAGTTCAAAATAACGGTGTAGATCTCGTCGCCGTCGCGGTTGTAGGCGCTCGTAAAGCAATAGCCCGCGTCGTCGGTGGTGCCGGTCTTGCCGCCGATGTTGCCATCTTGGCCCAGCAAATAGTTATGCGTGTCCATGGAATGCGAATGGTCGGTGCCGTCGGCGCCCGTGACTTCGATCCGGGGATCCTCGCTCGCTACGACCTCGCGGATCGTGTCGTTTTTCATGGCCTCCTGCATCATCAGCGCTACGTCGTGTGCGGTTGAGTGCATATCGCCAGCCCACTCATCAAAGTCCAGACCATGCGGGTTTTCAAAAAGCGTACCGGTGCAGCCGAGTTTCTTGGCACGCTCGTTCATGGCCTTCACAAATGTGGCCTCGGCGTCTTTGGTCTTAGGGTCGATTTTCTTGCCCACATATTCGGCGAGCACGATGGCGGCGTCGTTGCCCGAGGGAATCATCAGGCCGCGCAGTGCCTGCTCCACGGTAAGCTCGTCGCCTTCGAGCAAGCCGGCGGTCGAATTACCCACGGTGGCTGCGGCGTTGCTCACCGTGACCTTCTCGTCCATCTTGCAATTCTCGACGGTTAGGATTGCGGTCATGACCTTGGTGATCGAGGCAATCTTGACCTGCTCATCGGCGCCGCGCCCATAGTAGACGGTGCCGTCTTTGCCCATGACGAGGGCATTGGTCGCATCGATATCGGGCAGGTTTTCGGCCGTGATGCCGCGCGCATCGGCGGTTTTGCCGCAAACATTGTCGGTCGTGAGCACTTGGGCGCCGGCGACGGTGGGCGCGCCAGCGGCAAGGGCGATAGCGCAGACAAAGCCGGCGGCAAGCTGGGCTGAGCGCTTTGCAAAAGAGGTGAGGGACTTCACAGATTTCGCTTTCGACGGGATGGTCTCTTCTGAAACTAGAGTATATCGTATGCCGGCGTCGGCGATCATCGCGTGCGCGCTTGGCCCACATCCGCACCCGAACGGGCACAAGGGTGCTTAAGGCCGACTTAATCACCCACGCTTGTTGTGTGTGGCGTGCGTCGCCTCAGGCATAATGGAGCGCGAGAGGAGCACGCATGAACGAGCGCATTTTGGTAGTTGATGACGAGAAGGCCATCGCCGACTTGGTTGGCATCTACCTTACAAAAGAGGGCTTTGATGTCCAGATTGCCTATAGCGGGGCCGATGCTGCCAAGGCGATTTTGGAGCAGGAGTTCGATCTGGCGCTGCTTGATGTCATGCTGCCCGATATCGATGGGTTTGAGCTGCTGCGTACGATCCGTTCCAGCCATACCTATCCCGTGATCATGCTGACGGCGCGCGATGCCCAGCAAGACAAGATCGGGGGCCTTTCGCTTGGCGCGGACGATTACGTGGTTAAGCCGTTCCGTCCGCTGGAGCTCATCGCGCGCGTGCACGCTCAGCTTCGCCGCTACACCAGCTACGGTAGCCGTGCACAGGCGGCCGAGTCGCCGACCATTCAGCTCGACGGCTTGGAGATCAACCGCGATGCTCGTTCCGTGACAGTGGACGGTTCACCGGTTCGCCTCACGCCCACCGAGTATTCAATCTTGCTGTATCTGGTCGAGCATCGCGGCAGCGTGGTGGCCGTGGAGGACCTGTTCCGCGCGGTGTGGAACGAGGACTTTATGCCCGGATCCAACAATACGGTGATGGTGCATATTCGCCACTTGCGCGAAAAGATCGGCGACGACGCACAAAAGCCACGCTTTATCAAAAACGTCTGGGGCGTCGGCTACATCATCGAATAACGCTTTTCGCTTGTGAGGATCTTGATATGACAAAAGACGATAGGCAAGCGTTCGAGGTGCCCGATCGGCTCTTTGAATGCGTGAGGTCGGTCGTCGACAACCGCGCGCTTGCAACGGTGCTGCTCTTTTTGCTGAGCCTGCTGCTGATTGGCATCGACAACATCGTCGGAATTTTGGCGGTGCTGCTTGTCGGCTTTTTGCTGATCGATCGATTTGAGATCGTGCGCCGCTGCATGGTGATTGGCGGCGCCGCGTGGGCCATGACGTTGGCGATTGGCGCCATGGCGCTCGGCGGCATCGAAGGGCCGGTGCTGTTCGATGCCGGCTTTGTATTCAACATGCTTGGCTTTGTGCTGGCGCTTGCCGCGTGCGTGCTGTTCTTGTGTGGCCGCGCCCTGTACTACCAGGGCTACGAGCAGGGCGAGCAGCATGCCGATTGTGTGCTGGCCGCTCGTATTCAAGATCGCCTGATCGATCACCCCGACACCTGGGATAACATCGACGGCGACTTCTTGGAGGTCGAGGGCGCCCTTAACCGCGTACGTGACCGTGAGCGCAAGGTGCAGCAAGCTCTGCGTGACGAGTCGCATCGCAAGGACGATTTGGTCACGTACTTGGCACATGACCTACGCACCCCGCTTGCCAGTGTGGTGGGCTATCTTTCGCTGCTGCAAGAGGCTCCCGAGCTGCCGGTTGAGCAACGTGCGCACTTTACGGGCGTGGCGCTCGACAAGGCGCACGATACGCTCATCGAAGAGTTCTTCGATATCACGCGCTTTGACTTCCACGATATCGTGCTCACGTGCGGCTATGTTGATCTGGGGTTGCTGCTGGCTCAGGTGGCTGACGAGTTCTATCCCATCCTCAACGAGCAGCATAAGGAAGTCCAAGTTGATATTCGCGAGGACCTGACGGTGCTCGTGGATGGCGACAAAATGGCTCGCGTGTTCAACAACATCATGAAAAACGCTATTGCCTATAGCTATGAGGGCTCGACCATCACGATCGAGGCCAGACGCCGGGACGGCGGTGGCGTGCGCGTGCGCTTTATCAATCAGGGCGATCCCATCCCTGAGGCAAAGCTCAAGGTGATCTTTGAGAAGTTCTATCGCCTGGATGCGGCGCGTGCGACCAATCGCGGCGGCGCTGGACTGGGGCTTGCCATCGCCAAGGAGATCGTATGCGCGC
Source organism: uncultured Collinsella sp. (assembly GCA_902491135.1). GTDB lineage: Bacteria > Actinomycetota > Coriobacteriia > Coriobacteriales > Coriobacteriaceae > Collinsella. The sequence continues at coordinate 2,970 of CABUGR010000012.1, forward strand.
ACGGCGGTACCGTTGCATGTGAATCTACGCCCGAACACACGATATTCACCATCGAGCTGCCCGCCGCATAGCCAGTGTGCCCTTACAAACACTTGACAATGCGCTCACGTGCATATGAGCCGCGATTCCTACTATCGATACTGCTGAATTGATATCGATGTGGAGGTATGCGGTATGACGGCTGCTGCGGCTGCGGAGCCCACGGAGCTTGAAGAACTCATGAAAGCGCAGGCCGAGGCCGCGCACGAGCGCGAGGTTGGGGATGCGACTCGCCCCACGGCAGAGGATCTTGCCGCCTCGCCGACGCGAATCGATGTCGAGGGCCTCGACCTGTTCTATGGCGACCATCATGCGCTCAAGGACGTGAATATCAAGATCCGCGACAAGCAGATCACCTCGTTCATCGGGCCTTCGGGCTGCGGAAAGTCCACGTTGCTGCGCTGCTTTAACCGCATGAACGACGGCATCAAGGATTGCCGCATCGAGGGCAAGATTGCGCTCGATGGTCAAGATATCCTGGGCGACTACGACATCTGCCGCTTGCGCCAGCGCGTGGGCATGGTGTTCCAGCGCCCCAACCCGTTTCCCATGAGCATCTACGACAACGTCGCCTACGGTCCTCGCGGCATGGGAGTGCGCGACCGCGTCGTGCTCGACGAGCTGGTCGAGGATTCCCTTCGTCGCGCTGCGCTATGGGATGAGGTCAAGGACAAGCTCAAAGAGTCGGGTCTGGGTCTTTCGGGCGGCCAGCAGCAGCGTCTGTGCATCGCCCGCGCACTTGCCGTGCAGCCCGACATTCTGCTGATGGACGAGCCGACCTCGGCACTCGACCCTGTGTCGACGCTGGTGGTGGAGCAGCTTGCCTGCGAGCTCAAGGAGACCTGCACGCTCGTGGTCGTTACGCACAATATGCAGCAGGCGGCGCGTATCTCCGATTCGGTCGCATTCTTTTTGCTGGGTGAGCTGGTGGAGCACGCGCCCACCGCGCAACTCTTCAAGAATCCGACCGATCCGCGCACGGCGGATTATTTGACGGGGCGTTTTGGCTGATACCATCTAGTAAAGGTACCTTTAGGGTTAAGATGCGGTCATGCCGGCCGCAAAGGGGTTCAACATGATCTATTACGTCGAGGACGATGACAATATCAGGGATTTGACGGTCTATGCGCTGCGCAAGCAGGGGATTGAGGCCGAAGGCTTTTCGTGCGACGGTGAGTTTAAGGCTGCCGTGGCGCGACGGGTACCCGATGCCGTCCTGCTCGACATCATGCTGCCCGATACCGATGGCTTGGCGATTATGCGTCGACTGCGTGCCGATCGCCTGACGGCGACGGTGCCCATCATGATGCTTACCGCCAAGGATACCGAGCTCGACAAGGTGATGGCGCTCGATGGCGGTGCCGACGATTACCTGACTAAGCCGTTTTCGCTCATGGAGCTCGCCAGCCGCTGCCGCGCACTGCTGCGTCGCGGCGGCATGGTCAAACAGGCAAGCGATGTGCTCAGCGTGGGCGACATTGTGCTCTCGCCCAGCCATCGTGAGGTGACTGTTGCCGGCGAGTCGCTTAAGCTCACCCTGCGCGAGTTCGACCTGCTCGAGTACCTCATGCGCAAGCCCGGCGTGGTCTTTACCCGCGAGTCGTTGCTGCAGAGCGTGTGGGGCTGGGACTTCGACGGCGGTTCGCGCACCGTTGACGTGCACGTGCAGACGCTTCGCCAAAAACTGGGCGAGCATGCCGGCGCCATCGAGACCGTGCGCGGCGTGGGCTACCGCTTGGCCGAGCCTTCTGCCGGTGATGGTGCCGAAGGTGACGACACCGCGGCCACCGCATCGGAGGAGTAACCCGTGGTCTTCGCCCCCCAGGGAAAACATACGCTGTCGCACCGCGTTTTTGTGACGATCTTTGTCTGCGCCATGGCGGTTATCGTGGCGTTTACGGTGCTGGGTGCGTTCTTTGTGCAAAACACCTTGGCGGATGCCACGAGTGCCAACCTGGCGCAGGAAACCGAGCTCATTGCTGCCGCCCTCGATGAGCAGCAGGAGCCCATCCCGTTCTTGCGTAGCCTCGATCGCGAGGACTTGCGCATCACGCTGATTAACAAGGATGGATCGGTTGCCTACGACAACGAGGCGTCGCCTTCCACACTGCCCAACCATGGCGATCGCCCCGAGGTCATCGAGGCCTTTGAGAGTGGTTTGGGTTCCGCGGAGCGCGCAAGCTCTACGCTCGACGAGATTATGCTGTATCGCGCCGTCGCCCTTGATAACGGCCAGGTTGTCCGCTTGGCGCAGGCCCAGCCTGGCGTTGCGGCGATTTTGCTGTCGATGGTGGCGCCGATGCTGCTTATCGCAGCAGCGGGTGCGGTACTCTCGTTTTTTATGGCGCGCCGCGAGTCCCGTGCCATCATCGCGCCGTTGCAAGAGGTGGATTTGGACCACCCACGCCGTAGCTATGAGCACGCCTATGCCGAGATGGTCCCCATGCTTGAGCGTATCGAGTCGCAGCGCCAGGAACTCAAGTGCCAAATGGCGGTGCTGGCGGACAACGACCGTATGCGCCGCGAGTTCACGGCGAATATCACCCATGAGCTCAAGACGCCGCTTACGGCGATTTCGGGCTATGCCGAGCTCATCGCAAACGGCATGGTCGAGGGCGGGGACGACCTGCGCAACTTTGGCGGTCGCATCTATCGTGAGGCAGGCCGCTTGGCGGCGCTCGTCAACGACATCCTTACGCTGTCTAACTTGGACGAGGCCGAGCGTGCAACTGAGGGCGAGGCGGTGCCCATTGGGTCCACGGAGCCTATTGAGCTCTCGCGTGCCATCTACGCGGTTGAGCAGCGTCTTGAACAGGTCGCCCGTCAGGCGAATGTGACGATAAGTCATGAGACCAAGCCTGTGGTCATCGAAGGCGTGTCGCGCTTGATCGACGAGCTCATCTATAATCTGGCAAGCAACGCCATCCGCTACAATCGGCCCGGCGGTACGGTTACGCTGCAGTGCGGCACCAACGACGAAGGCCATCCGTTCCTCGCGGTCGCCGACACGGGAATCGGTATCGCGCCTGAAGAACAGGGCAAGGTATTTGAGCGGTTCTATCGCGTGGACAAGAGTAGGTCCAAGGCACGCGGCGGAACCGGCCTGGGGCTTGCCATTGTCAAGCATGCGGCCCTGTATCATCATGCCACGCTCGATTTGTCGAGCGCGTTGGGCGTGGGAACCACCATTACGGTGACGTTTCCCATACAGCAGGACGAGCCATTCGCATAGCGATACAACATAGATATTGATGCAGACGCCGCATTTGACTTTCGGGTGCGGCGTTGTTGTGCAATTTTACGATTGCTTCCGACATTTTTACAGGAGAGCCTGTTTCTTATGTATAGAGTTTGGTCTCGGTAAAAAGATGCGATAACATACGGACAGTTTTGTCAATCCGAACTGGGGAAATGAAAGGCAAGCTGCATGACCCTTCTCGAACTGTTCCAGCTGCTGAAGAAGCACCTTCAGCTGGTCATCACCCTTCCGGTGGTCTGCGCGATCGCCATGGGCATCGTGTCCTTCGTTGCGATGGACAACACCTATACCGCGACGACGAGCATGTACATTCTCGCCAAGACCGACGATAGCGGTCAGATGAGCTACAACGATCTCTCGGCGAGTCAGATGCTTTCCAACGATATCGCCACGCTGCTGGATAGCGATAGCGTTAAGAGCGGCGCCGCCAATGAACTGGGCCTCACCGATCTGGATGACTACAAGGTGTCTGTTTCCTCCGAGACCACCACGCGTGTCATTACGCTTTCGGTTACCGGCACCGATGCCAAGGAGACGGCTAAGGTCGCAAAGGCCATGGCCAGCTCGGTGAGTACGGTCGCTCAGAACGTCGGCGCTGCCCAGAGCATCAACGTTATCGACGAGGCTAAGACCCCCGAAGCCCCCAGCGGTCCCAAGCGTATGCTGTACGTTGCTGTCGCGTTCCTCGCGGGCATCTTTATCGCAGTTGCCTATGTCGTTTTGGCAGACATGCTCAACACCCGCATCCGCGGTGCAGAAGAGGCAGAAGAGCTCCTGGGTATTCCCGTTGTTGGCCGAATTCCGGCTATGAAAGGTGGTAAATAGGCATGGCTAAGGCAAAGAACACCGATAAGCTCGTTGTACAGAATGCCGCCAAGACCCTTCTGGCCAACATCCGCTTTGCGAGTGTGGACGACCCCATTCGCACCATCACCGTTACCTCCTCGATTCCCAACGAGGGCAAGTCTACGGTTTCCATTAACCTTGCTCAGGCAATCGCCACGAGCGGCAAGTCCGTGCTTCTGGTCGAGGCCGATATGCGCCGCAGGTCCCTTTCCGATATGCTCGGCGTTCGTTCGCGCGGCGGACTCTATGCGGTCCTTTCCGAGCAGATCTCCATTGACCAGGCAATTGTCGAGACGGGTCAGAAGAACTTCTACTTCCTCGATGCCGAGCCGCATATTCCCAATCCTGCCGACATCATCGTCTCTCACCGCTTTGCCAAGCTGGTAAAGGCACTGTCCGCCAAGTTCCAGTACGTCATCTTTGATGCTCCCCCGGTCGGCACCTTCATCGATGCTGCCGAGATCGCAAGTCTGACCGACGGTGCGCTTTTTGTCGTGCGTGAGGATTTCACCAAGCGCGAGGAGGCGCTCAACGCCATCGGTCAGCTTAAGAAGTCCGAGAAGGTCAAGCTCATCGGTACCGTTATGAACTACTGCGAGACCGAGACCAGCGAGTACTACTACTCCTACTACACCAGGGACGGTAAGAAGGTGAAGAAGGGCTCCGACGATCAGGGGACTTCCAAAAAGGGCATCTTCACCAACCGAGCAAACGTTTAGTTGATTAAGGCTGACCTATGCGTGACATTCATTGCCATATCTTGCCGGGTGTAGACGACGGCGCCGCCGATCTCGATGAGAGCTTGGCGATGCTCGAGGCTGCCAAGCGGGCCGGTGTAACCAGAATCGTTTGCACTCCTCGTGATCCCTATTTTGATTACGACAAGATGTGGGATGCCTTTGAGCTGCTGCGTGATAACGCTGACGGTTTTCCGCTCCAGATGGGCTTCGAGGTCAACCATCGAAAGCTCGTTGAGCTTGGTATCGATGCCGCGGAGCACTTGCATTTCGATGGGACCAACGAGTTTCTGCTCGAACTTTCGACGCATGCCGATGCGTATGCGTTTAGAGAGTACGAGAACACGATTTACGATTTGCAGTGCCGTGGCTACCAGGTGATCATCGCTCATCCTGAGCGCTATCGTGCGGTTCAAAAGGATGTAAGCGTGGCGGAGCGCCTGGTCGATATGGGCTGCAAGCTGCAGGCTTCGGCGGACTTTATTGCCGGCGGTCGCTTTGGTCGCGAGAAAAAGCCGGCACAGCGCCTGTTCGATCAGAACCTGTACAGCTTCATCGCGAGCGATGCCCATAACGTGGGTCATTACGATTGCCTGGCGAAGGCTCGCGCGAAGTTTAGTGTGCGCGGAGCTCATTTTCGCTAATATCTGTCCCTAACGTTCGCATTGAATGAAAGGGCAGCCATGGATATCCAACTTAAGACGGGATGCTTTGATGACGCGGCGTTGGTGCGCCGCGTCGTTTTTATGGACGAGCAGGGCTACGAGAATGAGTTCGACGCTATCGACGAGGACCAGAACTGCATTCATGTGACGCTCTATGTAGACGGCGAGCTTGCCGGTTGCTCGCGCGTGTTTCCCGAGGAACTGGAGCGCGCGGCAGATGCAGAGGCTCCGGTTTCGCCGGCGTGCGACTTGGACGAAGGCGTTGCGGCGGGGGAGACCTATATTATGGGGCGCGTCGCCGTGCTGCCGGCTATGCGTCGTCGCGGACTGGCGAGTGCGATCGTCGAGGCCAGTGCTTCGTGTGCACGCGATGCCGGCGCTAAGCTTATTAAGCTGCATGCGCAGGAATACGTGTTGCCGCTCTATGCAAAGGCGGGCTACACGCAAATTGCCCCGGTAGATTACGAAGACGAGGGCCAGCCCCATGCCTGGATGGCCAAGCGCGTAGATGGCAGATAGGGACGTTCCTTTTCTGCCGGCAGTTGGGGACGCTCCTTGGCAATTGGCGCATCGGAGCGCTTAGACATACAGTTTTTCGATTCCGTATGTATATATGCGCGCTAATGGGTTATAAAATCTAAGTCTGAACATAGCAGGTCTGCGATTCGGCTCGGGCGACCGGGCCGTTTTTGCGGACGGGGGTAGCGCGAAAGGACTGCACATGCGTCAATTTAAGACCGAGAGCAAAAAACTGCTCGACCTCATGATCAACTCCATCTACACCAATAAGGAAATCTTCCTGCGCGAGCTTATCTCTAACGCGAGCGACGCCGTCGACAAGCTCAACTTTAAGAGCCTGCAGGATCCGAGCGTCAAGATCGACCAGGGCGACCTGGCTATTCGCGTTTCCTTTGATAAAGACGCCCGCACCATTACCATCTCGGATAACGGCATTGGCATGACCGCCGAGGAGCTCGAGCGCAATCTGGGCACCATCGCCCATTCCGGCTCCGAGGAGTTTAAGACCGAGAACGCCGAGCAGCAGGGTTCGGATGTCGACATCATCGGCCAGTTTGGCGTGGGCTTCTACTCGGCTTTTATGGTCGCCAGCCATGTGAAGGTCGTCAGCCGCGCCTACGGCGAGGATGTCGCCCATGTGTGGGAATCCGACGGTCTTGAGGGCTACACCATCGAGGACGGCGAGCGCGCCGAGCACGGTACCGATGTCATCCTGACGCTGCGCGAGAACGAGAAGCTCGATGCCGACGGCGAGGCCGAGACCTACGATCGCTTCCTGACCGAGTGGGGTCTCAAGAGCCTGATTCAGCAGTACAGTAACTATGTGCGTTACCCGATCCAGATGATGGTGTCCAAGAGCCGCCAGAAACCCAAGCCCGAGGACGCCGGCGACGATTACAAGCCCGAGTACGAGGACTACCAGGAGCTCGAGACCGTCAATTCCATGACACCGATCTGGAAGAAGCACAGCTCCGATGTCGAGCAGAAGGACTACGACGAGTTCTACAAGTCCACGTTCCACGACTTTGACGATCCTGCGCGCACCATCAGCTTCCATGCCGAGGGCACGCTCGAGTACGATGCCCTGCTGTTTGTGCCGGGCCGCGCGCCGTTCGATCTGTACAGCAAGGATTACGAGAAGGGTCTGGCACTCTACAGCTCCAACGTTCTGATTATGGAGAAGTGCGGCGACCTGCTGCCCGACTACTACAACTTTGTCCGCGGCGTCGTGGATTCCGCCGATGTGTCGCTCAACATCTCGCGTGAGACGCTGCAGCAGAACCGTCAGCTCAAGGCCATCGCCAAGCGTGTGGAAAAGAAGATCACCGCCGACCTTGAGGATATGCGTGACAACGACCGCGAGGCCTACGAGAAGTTCTTTGAGAACTTTGGCCGCGGTCTTAAGTACGGCATCTACTCGAGCTATGGCATGAAGGCCGATGAGCTCGCCGATCTGTTGCTGTTCTGGTCTGCCAAGGAACAGAAGATGATTACCCTGGCCGAGTATGCCAAGGGCATGCCCGAGGATCAGAAGGCCATCTACTACGCCGCCGGCGACTCGCGTGAGCGCTTGGCCAAGATGCCCGTGGTAAAGGGCGTGCTCGACCGCGGCTATGACGTGCTGCTGCTGACGCAGGACGTGGATGAGTTCACCTTCCAGGCTATGCGTGAGTACGTTGCCGCCGATATGCCCAAGATCTACGAGGACGATGCCGCCCGCGAGGCTGCCGAAAAGGCCGTGGCCGATGGTGCCGAGCCCGAGGTTGAGGATCGTCACCTGGAGCTCAAGAACGTCGCAACCGGTGATCTTGACCTGGCGACCGAGGACGAGAAAAAGGAGGCCGAGGACGCCACCAAGGAGAACGAGGACCTCTTTAACGCCATGAAGGAGGCACTCGGCGACAAGGTCGAGAAGGTTGCCGTCTCTGCGCGCCTGACCGATGCTCCCGCGTGCATCACCACCGAGGGCCCGCTTTCGCTCGAGATGGAGAAGGTGCTCCAGAAGGGTCCCGAGGGCGCGCCCGACGGTATGCCCAAGAGCCAGCGCGTGCTCGAGCTCAACGCCAAGCACCCGGTCTTTTCCAAGCTCGTCGCCGCTCAGAAGGCGGGCGACGCCGACAAGATCAAGCAGTACTCCGGTTTGCTCTATGACCAGGCCCTGCTGGTCGAGGGCATTCTGCCCGAGGACCCCGTTGCCTTCGCAGCAGCTGTTTGCAACTTGATGTAGTTAGGTATTTACGCGGTTTTACCAAACCGCGTAACGGCTCGACGCTGCCCTCAGTTCCGCCGTTCTAACGAACGGCGGACCAGTCGACGCTGCGCGGGCGCCAGAGCGACAACTTGTCATTCAAAGAGGACGGCATGACCAGAAGGTCTATGCCGTCCTCTTTTCATGCCAATTTGTTCGCTCTGGCGCCCGCTCGCTGGCATTGCCAAAACATCGACGTTGCCGTGGTCCTAAGTAGTCATTGGGGACGTTTTTGTTTGACTAGTCGTTTAAGAACGTCCCCGATGACTATTTGAATTGCTAATTTGTGCGGGTTGTGGTTTTGTGACCTGCTGAAATTAAGGATACTGTACATCTGTACGTTAACTCATCTTCGTAGTATATTGCTACCCGCAAAACTCAACACCATTGTGCTTTGAGACGTTAAAGCGCCTACTACAATGGTTGTCGATAGTACGATTCGATTTAACGACAGGATGGATGGTCCAAGCGTGAGTCTCGGCAGCAAACTATCCAATGCAAAGGTGTCCTTTGCGATATTTAAGCGCGACATTAAGCGACTGCTTGTGAACCCCGTCGCCCTGGTGGTTACCCTAGGCGTGTGCGTTATTCCCTCGCTGTATGCCTGGTATAACATCGTGGCAAACTGGGATCCGTATGGAAACACCCAAGGCATCAAGATTGCTATCGCCAACAACGATCGAGGCACCCAAAACGACTTGGTGGGTGAGCTCAACGCTG
>CABUGR010000013.1 GCA_902491135.1 uncultured Collinsella sp.
CCGACGCCACGTTTATGGCAATGCCAGCGGACGAAGCAGCAAACGACCAGCCCGACACGCACGCTTTTACCGTGCAGGCTCATCTGCCGCAGGGCGGGCAGGCAACGTTGCATATCAATAAAGTGATGCCCTCTGCGGGCAGCTCAACCGAAACCGTCACGCAGATCGGCCAGATCAAGGCCAGCGCATCGGGCGCGGATAATCTGGCGACGTTCACGCTCGAAGACACGTTCCTCGATGCAGCTTCGGGCCTTCTGGAGGAAGGGTGCAAGCTGCGCTTTATGCTCGACTACCAGGGCAAAACCTACACGCTCTCATCCCCTATGGCCGTTGTCACCGCGCCGGCCGCAAAGGCGGAATCGGGCTCGACCACCATCATTCCCACCACCATGGACCAAGAGATCACTCCGTTTGATTTCCCCGCGGCGTTTCCCGGTATCGGCGGCAATAAGTTCACGTGCTGGATGCCCACATTTCCCATTCTGTTCGATTTCTCGTTTGCTGGATACGTGCTGTTTGGCGGAGGGTACAAACCAGCTAGCTATATGAACGATTCGGGCAACCCTGATCCGGAATACTGGAAGAAATCGCCGCGCGAGTCGGGCGCCAAGCAGGCAAACCGCTACCTCGACGAGATGGAGGGGAAGTGGAATCAGTACAAGAGGATGAGTGCCGGTTCGGGCACCGATCCAAGAAACACCAAGCTCCTTCGCCACCATTGCACGCCGCTGTTCACGATGGATATCGCCACACAGCTGTACGGCTCGCTCGCCTACGATTGGGTGGGCAAAACCTGGGGTAACAACAACGACCCCGCATACGGCAATATTAAGGCACTCTTTCAAGTAAGAACCGACCTCAATTGGACCGAGCAGTTTACCCTAGGACCGGTGCCGTTTTTCCTAAACGTCAACCCCTGGGTGCTGGCGAAGCTGGCGCTCGCCGTGGGTGCCCACACGCACGGCAGCGGCGCGGCGTTTTTTAAAAACATTTCGCTCGACTTTTCAAACACCTCGGGCTCATTCACCATCCAGATCGGGCTTGCCGTCACCTTTGGCGCCGGCGTTGCAGGCGTCGCTTCGTCTGCCGTGCGCGGCGCCGCATCCCTCACGCTGTTCATTGGGTACGAGAAGGCAGATGGACACCAGCTTCCGCGACTGCGCGTAGGTGCAGACGTCGATGTCGATGTGATACTCCAGTTCGTAATGTTCAAGTGGACCACCAAGGCTTGGTCGGGGTCGTGGCCCACACTCATCGATTCGTGGAATATGTCGGTGAACAATGGCGACCAGTATGTGTTCCAGCGCTCTGAGCTCGCATTGGGTGGAGATACGCCTTACACGCTGGATGCCCGCTTCGGCATGCCCGGCAACATCGAGGCGGGCGGCGTGCCGCAATTTATCGCATCGGCCACCATCGTCACCAACGCCGAGCTGCTCGCACGCGCCGAGGTTAAGGCCGCTGTCGTAAACGTCGCGCCCGTCGTGCGCGATTGGGATCAAGCGGTCACGCGCATTGAGCTCGAGGCGGATGCAGAAAGCGACGACACGGGACAGATCGAGCATTTCGTCCATGCACTGATAGAGAACGACGAAAACGCCGCGCCGATGTATAAGTACACCTATATCGGGCAGGCGAAGGACGCCGCTGCGGACCCCAACGCCAATTCTGCTGGTGTATCGGAGGACGAGCGTGGCGGCATCAAGCCCTCGAGCGACAACGTGCTGTTTGCTGGCGTGCTCAGCGAAGCCCACATGAAGCTGGCGATGATCGCCGGCGTGGAGTGCCTGTTCCGTATCGCCTCGGTGCGCTACGGCGAGAATGGTCGCTCGCGCCTGGTGGTGCATACAAAAACGAACGGCACGTGGTCCGCTCCCACGCCCGTGGACTTCCCCCTTGGGTTTGGCGAGGGCGACGTGGAGCGCAGCGGCATATTCGATTACGACTTCGACGTGGTGGAATATACAGACGGGAGGGGAAACCAAGACGCCTACGTGCTGCTGGTCTCGGGCGAGCGCCCCGCCGGCGACAACACCCATTTCGATACGGCGAGCACATCCGGCATGCTGTCCGTTGTGCGCCTGCGCATCAGCAACGACGGAGTTCGCGTGGTATCGCACACGTCGTGGCGCAGCATCTCGCGCGGCCGCCTTCAGGAGGATGGCCACCATTGTCTGCAGTGCCCACGCATCACGGTGGGCAAGGCGCTGGTCGACGGACGTCTGTCGGGCGCTTACCTCCACCGCCGCGGGACCACCGCAGAAAAGGCGCTCGGCAGCGAGGCTGAGGTTGCGCTGGAGTGCTTTACCCTATGGTCGGACGTTTCGAGCGACAGCCTGACGTTCCGCCAAGTTCTCCGCTTTCCGCAAGCACCGTCGAGTATCGAGCTGGGTGAGCCCGAGAATATCAACGGCAAAATGGTGGTGCCCGTTGCATACGAGACCGCAGACGGTTGCGGCTGCGCATCGTACGCCGTGATCGGCCAGTCCATCGCGGGCTGGGGCGTTATGTCGCCAGATGCCACAGTACCCCACGCGGTGCCGTGGCCGCAGCACACGGGCTTTTTGGCAACTGTCAACGAGCAGCTGCAGCATGTTACGTGGACGCGAGGCGCATCGGCATTTGCAACGCAGCCCGTGGGTGCCGCAGGCTGTGGCCCGGCATCGTTTAGCGTAAGCAACAACGGCAGGTGCGTGCTCTATGTAGAGAACACCGATGGCAAGGTGGGACAAACCTACGACGAAGAAGGCAACCCGGTTGCAGTGATGGGCAAGCACTTCCGCATCTTCGCCAGCACCTTGGCGGGCGATCTGTTCACGGAGCCGTTTGTGATGTGCGAGCTGGACCATCCCGTCGATCAGATAACGACATTTTTGACGTCGGGAGGCATGCTCTCCGCGCTCGCCACGCACATTGTGAGCGCGGAGAAGAGCGAGGCAGAGCTGCACGACATCGAAGTGCCCTTGGTGGCGTGTGCCACTCCGACGGGCGCCGTTGCTACCTCGGGCGCGGTGGTGCCCGGAGCAGCAGGCGAATCCTTCATGGTCACGGTGCGAAACGACGGTAACACCTTGCTGACCGCCGGCACGATCGATCTGTACCGAGAGGGCTCCAGCCAGCCGTTCTCCAGCGCATCCATCGGGTTCGGAGCAAACGCACGCATGGCTTCGATCTACGATCCGGAGCTTGCCGAGGATGCTTCGGCCAACGACATGGCACACGTGAAGTACGCGCTCGAGACGCTGGGCGCACGTTTTGCAACGCACCCGCTGGTAGCCGACAACGGCAACGCCGTGCTGGCACCGGGTTGCACGGCACAGTTCCGCATGAGCTTCGCCATTCCCGAGAGTTGGAGCGACGAAGTGGGCAAACGCGTAACGCTGTATGCGAAGGCGCGTAATCTGGTGGCGCTCGATCCTGTAACGCTCGAGGAAATTCGACCGGGCGCAAACTCGGCGCTGGGTGCCGTGCTGCACGAACTTCATGTGCCCGACGCAGCATGCGAACGCTCAGAAGTTCAGGTCGGCGTATGCGGCAGCGCGGATACGATAGGACTTCACGATGCACCGATGACGGCGGACGGCAGTGGCGGCTCCGGCGGAAGCAGCTCCGGTAGCGGCAGTGGCTCTGGCAGCGGCAAGGATCACGGCAATAACAAGCGCCCCGGAAAAGCGGGCGCGCTTGCGGGCACGGGCGATGTCAACGCTCCCCTTACGGCAGCCGCAGCAGCACTCGCCGCAGCAGGCGCCGGCCTCGTCGCCTACAGCGCCCGCCGCACGGCGCTCGAAACCGACACCGCTGATGAGGTCAATTCGGATAGGCCTCGCTAGCTCCTAGTTACTTTTGTGAGAGACGCCGACTCGGCTCATCGAACACCAAAAGGGCTGGCCCTGATAACTCGGAGCCAGCCCTGAGTCGCCTGACGTGAGACTCGCGGCGTTACTTGAGCTTCAGCGCCTCCATCATGGGCACGGCAGCATCCCAGTCGATCTTCCAGCCGATCGACACGCGGACGGTTTCACCCGTTGCGGGAGCCGTCGCAAACAGTGTATGGCCGTTGTCGGGACCGGTAAAGCGCAGCCACGTTATGCCGTTGTACTCGACCTGGTCGGTTGTTGTCTCCTTGCCTTCGTAGATCTGCTCTAGGCTTGCAACCTCTTCCTCCGGCGAGCGCGGGAAGATGTTGATGTTCAGGCGTCCTCCAGTCTCGTCGTGGAAGAAGTCTGCCTTTTCGTGCTCTTCGTTGGACGAATCCAGCGTGTACCCATCGGCGGCCTCGATACTGTACGATGCGCAATCGATGCCGGTCATATTGGCCGCGTCACCAGAATCGGCCACACCGCCGGCCGCCTTGAACTCCTTGGTCTCGCATCCCGTGGTGTCAAAGTGCATGGCCTCATGATTCTTGGCGGGGGCATAAGCGTCTACGAACTCGACAGTGATGGGCCCGTAGTACGCCGTCTTGGGCGCCCAGAAATACACGTACTCAACGGTCTCGCCCGGGCCGATATCTGGCCTCTCGGAAAGGTCGATGCCCTCGTGCAGCTCATCGGGAGCCTCGCTTGCAACGTAGTCGAGCACGGCCGCCTTGCCGGAAGTAAACAACGGGTCGCCTGCCTCAAGATCGCCCTGGGCAGCATGCACGTTAAAGGAACTGAACGTCCTGTTCTTTGTGTTGTTGTTGGTGATCTTGATGTGCAGGTAAAAGCCGTCCTGCAGCTTGGCATCGCCGCGATAGAACGTACCGTGAGCCACAGACTCATAGGTAATGCCTGCTACCTCGACCGTCTGCGAATCATAGGCCTTGGCCTTCTTGGACTTCTCCTGCACAGGTGCGCTCCCGCCCGAGCCACTCGGCGCATTACCGCCGCAGCCAGCAAGCGTACACGCCAACACAGCCGAAAGCGCCACGGTGGGAATTCCTAACAGCAGCTTCTTCGTCATGGGCTTCATCATCCTCACCGCTCCTTTCGCTTGCAGCTCATCCGTTGCCCGAGGCCTTCGTCGCCCCGTGGCATCGGCTTCCACAATGAGCGTATGACGAAACACGGCGCCGGCGAAGTGACCCGTGGCCCAAATAACGCCCCGTTAGACCCCCTTTCAGACCAAAAGAGCCCCAGTTCGCATACCCTCGGCCCACAAAACGAGACGCATGTCCCAATGTTCGATTCAATCCAACAATCCGCATGGCGCGTTTTTGACAAACGCGTCCAACCGCAAACGCAGCAGGACGCATTCGACCGCTTTCAAACTTACTCGGACAGAACCGACTCGGATTTGTCCGAGTAAACGCTGTTCCACCAAATTCCGAACGATTGTTCGATGGATTTCGTGTTGGGTGGAATCGTCTGTGGGCTGGGCTATGCTACCTTGACTATCTATATGACTTAAACGCAGCAAAGGAGCACCGAGAGAGCGAGTATGGCAAAAAACACCGCAAACTATGGTAACGACAGTATCCGCCAGCTCAAGGACGAGGAGCGCGTACGCCTGCGCCCCGCCGTCATCTTTGGCTCGGACGGACTCGACGGCTGCGCGCATGCCGCCTTCGAGATCCTGTCCAACGCCGTTGACGAGGCGCGCCAGGGCTACGGCAAGCTCATCACCCTTACCGCCTTTCGCGATGGTTCCATTCAGGTAGAGGACAACGGCCGCGGCTGCCCGCTCGACTGGAACCCCTCCGAGAAGCGCTTTAACTGGGAACTCGTCTTTTGCGAGCTCTACGCCGGCGGCAAATACAACAATAACCAGGGCGGCGACTACGACTTCTCGCTCGGTACCAATGGCCTGGGCTCGTGCGCGACCCAGTACGCCTCCGAGTACATGGACGTCACGGTTTGGCGCGATGGCAACAAGTACTCCCTGCACTTTAAGAAGGGCAAGGTCGTCGGCGCCAAAAAGAAGGCGCTCGAGATTGAGCCCAGCGACGAGGACCGTACCGGTACCACCATCAAGTGGCGTCCCGATCTTGAGGTCTTTACCTCCATCAGCATCCCCCACGATTGGTATCGCGAGACCATGCGCCGTCAGGCCGTGGTCAACGCCAACGTGACCTTCCGCCTGCGCATTGAGGGCGACGATGGCGAGTTTTCCGAAGAGGATTTTTGCTATCCCAAGGGCATCGAGGACTATGTTCTCGAGAAGGTCGGTACCGACTACCTCACCGAGCCCTTCTTTATCGAGGCCGACCGTCGCGGTCGCGATCGCGAGGACCTGCCCGACTACAACGTAAAGATCACCGCGTGCATGTGCTTCTCGCGCACCTTCATGATGCAGGAGTACTACCACAACTCGTCGTGGCTCGAGAACGGCGGCTCGCCCGAGAAGGCCGCCCGCAGCGCTCTGACCAGTGCCATCGATGCTTACATTAAGCAACAGGGCAAGTACAACAAAAACGAGAGCGGCATTAAGTGGCAGGACGTCCAGGACTGTCTGGTGCTGGTGACCAACTGCTTCTCCACCCAGACGTCCTACGAAAACCAGACTAAGAAGGCCATCAACAACCGCTTTATCCAGCAGGCCATGACGGCATTCTTTAAGGAGCGCCTCTCGACCTACCTAATCGAGAACAAAGACGCTGCCAACAAGATCATAGAGCAGGTGCTCATCAACAAGCGTTCGCGCGAGAACGCCGAGAAGACGCGTCAGAGCATCAAGACCAACCTACAGCAGAAGACCGACATGGCCAACCGCGTGCAGAAGTTCATCGACTGCCGCTCCAAGGACAAGAGCCGCCGCGAGATCTACATCGTAGAGGGCGACTCGGCAGCAGGCGCCATTCGCACCTCGCGCGATGCCGAGTTCCAGGGCGTTATGCCCGTCCGCGGCAAGATCCTCAACTGCCTGAAAGAGGACTACCCGCGCATCTTTAAGTCCGACATCATCATGGACCTCATGCGCGTGCTGGGCTGCGGTGTGGAGATCAAGGACAAGCGCATCAAGAACCTTGGCGCCTTCGACCTGGACAACCTCAACTGGAACAAGGTCATCATCTGTACGGACGCCGACGTCGACGGTTATCACATCCGTACGCTCGTGCTCACCATGCTCTACCGCCTGGTGCCCACGCTTATCGACGAGGGCTACGTGTATATCGCCGAATCGCCGCTCTACGAGATCAACTGCAAAGAAAAGACCTACTTTGCCTACACCGAGCTCGAGAAGAACGGCATCCTCAAGGAGATTGGCGACCAAAAGTGCTCCATCAACCGCTCCAAGGGTCTTGGTGAGAACGACCCGGACATGATGTGGCTCACCACCATGAACCCCGAGACGCGTCGCCTGATCAAGGTGGAGCCCGAGGACGTCACCAAGATGGAGACCATGTTCAATCTGTTGCTGGGCAACGACGAGGCAGGCCGCAAGCGCCATATCTCCGAGCACGGCAAGGAATACCTGGACCAGCTGGACCTGCAGTAACAGCAAATCGATAACGACGGCCCATAAGAAGTTCAAGAGGATATCGTGGCAAAGAAGAAGACGAAGAACCAGCCAAAGAAAAAGCAGGTCAACGCCGAGAACGTCATCGGCCTGCACTCCGAGGTCACCGACCAGCCGATCACGCAGACGCTCGAGGTCAACTACATGCCCTACGCCATGAGCGTCAACGTCTCGCGTGCGTTCCCCGAGATCGACGGCTTTAAGCCCTCGCACCGCAAGCTGCTCTACACCATGTACAAGATGGGTCTGCTCAAGGGCGAGCGCCAGAAGAGCGCCAACATCGTGGGCCAGACCATGAAGCTCAATCCGCACGGCGATGCCGCGATCTACGAGACGATGGTGCGCCTGGCAACCGGCAACGAGGCGTTGCTCGCACCGTTCGTTGAGTCGAAGGGCAACTTTGGCAAGTACTATTCGGGCGACCTGAGCTACGCCGCCTCGCGTTATACCGAAGCCAAGCTCTCCCCCATCAGCGCCGAGATCTTCAAGGACATCGACAAGGACCCGGTCGACTTCGTCGACAGCTACGACGGTGCCATGAAGGAGCCGCGCCTGCTGCCCACCACGTTCCCCAACATCCTTGTCTCGGCCAACAAGGGCATCGGCGTCGCCATGGCGTCCGACATCTGCGGCTTCAACCTCAACGAGGTCTGCACCGCCACGATGCACTACCTGCAGGATCCCGATTGCGACCTGCTCGAGTACATGCCCATGCCCGACTTCTCGACCGGCGGCGAGATCATCTACCGCCGCGAGGAGATGGAAAAGATTATTGAGACCGGCCTGGGCAGCTTCCAGATTCGCTCCCGCTGGCGTTGGATTCCCGAAGAGCGCATCATCGAGGTCTACGAGATCCCCTACACCACCAAGACCGATGTCATCATCGAGCGCATCGTCAAGCTCTCCAAAGAGGGCAAGGTCAAGGAGATCGCTGACATCCGCGACGAAACCGACCTCTCGGGCTTGCGCATCGCCATCGACCTTAAGCGCGGCGTCGACCCCGACAAGCTCATGGCCAAGCTCTATCGCTCGACCACGCTGCAGGATTCGTTCTCGTGCAACTTCAACGTGTTGGTCGATGGTTACCCTCGCGTTATGGGCGTGCGTCAGATCCTGCACGAGTGGGTCAAGTGGCGTATTGAGTCCACGCGTCGCCGCATTAACTTTGACCTGGGAAAAAAGTCCGAGCGCCTGCACCTGTTGCACGGCCTCGAGGCGATCCTGCTCGACATCGACAAGGCCATCGCCATCATCCGTGGCACCAAGCTCGAGGCCGAGGTCGTGCCCAACCTTATGCGCGGCTTCGACATCGACGAGACCCAGGCCGAGTTTGTTGCCGAGCTCAAGCTCCGCAACATCAACGAGGAGTACATCCTCAACCGCACCAAGGACATCGCTAAGCTTGAGGGCGAGATTGCCGAGCTTGAGGAGATCCTCTCCAGCGAGGAGAACATCAAGAAGGTCATCAGCGACGAGCTGGCCGCGGTCAACAAGAAGTATGTGATGCCGCGCCGCACGGGCAGGATCGAGCCCCATGAGGTTATCGAAGTAAGCTTGGAGCCCGAGGTCGAGGAGTACCCGGTCACCATCATGCTCTCGCGCGATGGCTACCTTAAGAAGATGACGGACCGCGTACTCAAAAAGGCGACCACGCTCAAGTACAAGGACGGCGACAAACCCTTTATCGAGTTCCCGTCCTCCAACACGCACGAGCTGCTCGTGTTTACCAACAAGAGCCAGGTGTACAAGTGCAAGGTTGCGGCATTTGAGGACACCAAGTCGGCCCAGCTGGGCTCGTACCTGCCGACCGATCTTGAGATGGAACCCGACGAGAGTGTCATCTGGGTCATCGACCCCGAGGACTACAAGGCCGACGTGTTGTTCGTCTTTGAGAACGGCCGCGCGGTGCGCGTCGCGCTTTCTGGATACGTCACCAAGACCAACCGCAAACGCCTCAAGAACGCCATCTACGGCGGCAGCAAGCTGCTGTATGCCCAGGTGCTCAAGGAAGACCGCGACATCGCACTGGTCTCGAGCGACTATCGTTTGATGAACTTCAACACGTCGTTGCTCAAGACCAAGACGACTACCAACACGCAGGGCGTCCAGGCCTTTACCGCCAAGAAGGGCCGCTCGGTCACCACCGTCGGCACAACCGAAGAGATCCTTGGCGCCGGCGTCTCGGCCGAGAAGTTCACCGCGCAGAGTCTCCCCTCCGCCGGTGCCCTCATGAAAGAAAACGACATGCCGAGTTTGTTTGATTAGGACGACGGCAGAACCGCCATAGTTTTACAAAGCAGCGGGGCCCGGAGCGCAGCAATATCGCGCCCCGGGCCCCGCTCGTTGCGGAGGTCATCCTCGGAAATGTCGACGATACGGGGGCTTCCCGCACCGTCCTAAGCCGTTAGCAAAACTCGCAAAAGTTAGCAAAAGTTGCAAAAATTAGCAAAACTTGCAAAGGAGCCACCATGGAGTACAGCAAATGGCTCCGCCATGCCAGGCATGCTCGAAGATATTATCGAGCGAACCAAAGAAGCGGCAGATAGCTACCTTTCACAGTCTCACGCGCGCATGAACGGCGTTCAAATTGGTCCAGTGGGCATCGATTGGACATATGTTCAAGAAGCCCAGGGCAACTGGCGCACGTGCATGAATGGCATCTTCAGGCAACTCGAGAAGCATGGCATCGGGCTTCTCTCGAAACGACCTATCGAGAGCTTTCCGATAAAGACATTGAGTTTTTGCTCGCGATGCTGCCCGATTCTGGCCCCAGCAGGATCTCGGAGATAGCCAAACGCATGGGCGTCGCCAGCAACTACGCAAGCCAATACAAACGCCGCCTCCTCGAGGACGGCGTTATCGGGGAACGTGGGCGTGGCCTCGTCGGCTTCGACATCCCCGCGTTCAGAGAATTCTTGAACGAGAAGGCGTTTTAGCACACCGGAATTGTCCGCGGGAGCATCGTTGCATGGCAATCAGCATTCCTCCTGGTAAGGGCAGCAAGCATTTCCGCTAGTGCTGATTGCCATGCGCCCCTCTTGTCCTTAGGCGAGCTTGCGGGCGAGCTCTCGCACCCCTTCCAACTTGGGCGACGATGCCATGCTGTCGCGCTCGGTCATGCCGCTGATGGTGACAATGCCCTGGTCCTCCCACTTGCAGTACGCGCATGTGGCCCTGTACATAGCAATCGCCGCATCATAGACGCCCTCGCTGTGGCTATCGAGCAAAAGGGCCGTCTTGGTGAACGGGAAGCCTGTAGCACCGAAGGCGTACAGGCGGTCGATGGCGGCCTTCTCCTGCGCAGTGATATCAAACCAGTAGATAGGCGAAGCGAAGACAACCATATCGGCGCCTTTCAGCGACTCGATCACGTCGACCATGTCATCCTTCTGCACGCAAGTGCCCTCGTGGGCGAAGCAATACTGACACCCCAGGCAACCACCGATTTTCTTGCTGGCAACACGGACGACCTCGACCGTATTGCCGCCCTCACGCGCGGTCTCGGCAAACGCCTCGACCATGGTGTCGGTATTGGCGCCCCTGCGCGGGCTACCACTCAATACAACGATATTCATAGAAATCTCCCTCCCTCATGCCGCAGGCGCGCGGCACACATTTTGTTGTAACCAAAACGGATGGAGCTATTCAGTCGTCTGCAGGCCACATCTCTTGTTCGTGTTCTCTAGACAAGGCGCAAACGGTGCTGCACCCCCCTGTCGCGCTATATCCCTACGCAGTGTTCAGAACCCCTGCTCACCGAGCAGCACCGCGCGAGGTCCAGCACGAGTACGCCTTCCCGGGTACAGGTCTCATGCCCTATGCGGGAGATGAGGACCTTCGGGAACACGTCCCCGATGAGCAGAAGCGACGCGAGCTCCCCCTCAAGCATCAAGTTGATGCTCATATCGCCTCTCACATACGCTCTCCTTCCCGGTTTCGAAACTCGAATTGATTTAAAGTTTCGAAACCGGGAAGGCAATATACAAAAGGATGTGTCGAGGAACGAATCCCAGCCACGTCATGTCGGCAGCGATGAAGGGCGCATCCGCGCGTGCTACAATGCGGGCATCAGAGATGAAAACACAGTCCCCGTCGGGTAGTCGTGGGCGTGCGGGAGTCCGCATCAGTAACCTGCCTCCTTGGTTGTCCCTTCTCTGCATGGTCATCTACATAAAGGAGGAACCAGCCATGCAGATCAGCGTGTCGTCCACCCTGACCGTATATCACGACGGCCAATTCTGGGTCGGGCTGGCGGAGCACGTCGAGGACGGAAGGTACGGCGCCGCCCGCATCGTTTTCGGCGCGGAGCCGTCCGATGAGGAGATCCTGCGATTCGTTGTCGGCAA
>CABUGR010000014.1 GCA_902491135.1 uncultured Collinsella sp.
CATCACCGCTTGCATCACCGCGTTCCTGACCTCGGGTGCCGCAGCCCTATGGTTCGCTCGCCTTAGGTCGATCCAAAAGAAGCACTAGCGCGATGAAAAAGCGGGCGAGCCAGTCCCCCGGCTCGCCCGCTTTCAATCATGTAAATCTCCGTACCTACTCTGAAGACGAAGATCCGCCATCAACGATTGCTTGCTCGGACTCAGGAATCCCATCGGCACCCGTGCTCTGTTCTTGCTCCACCTCTTCGCTGATTGCGGAGGCGGGGGTCGAGCCCTTCGCACCCACGATGTAGGCAGCCCCAAATCCTAACGCAATGGCAATCAAGGTCAAAATCACGTAGACAGGCCAATGGCGCTTAATATACGAAAACACGTTGACTCCTTAGAGCTCCGTCTACGAACGGCGGATAACCTCGGTCACGACCTCGGATACCGTGGCAATGTTCGTCGGGTTGACATTGTGGGGCAGGTCGTCCTCGGTACGAGCGCAAGCCAGACGCGTGCCGTCTACGCCAGCGATGGTGAGGGCTCGGCGGCTCGCCTCGAGTGCGGCATAGGCATCGGTCTTGGCATAGGGCATCTCGAGCGCGCCACAATCGACATGGAACGACTTGCACACCTTGCTGACCAAGTTCATGATGCGGCGATCGCCCTTAAGCAGCTGCTGTTCGCCCTCAACCGTCACCACCGAAAGCCTACCGGCGCCGACGGATTCAAGATTGATGAAGAATACGCCGCGGAGCTTATCGCGATGCGAAGCCAAGAAGGCCTTCATGCCGGCGCCATCACAATCCGAGGCGCCCGTTGCCACAAACCAGATATCGTGACCGAGCAGCTCATCATCGCCCATAGAGGCGACAGCCGAGAGCATATCTTCGGAAGAAGCGCCATCGGAAGACGTAGCGCCACCCTTCCAGCCATCGTTATCGTCCTCGAAGTTATCCCACGAACCGATACCGCGACCGGACTTCTTGGCATCGTAATCGTCTTCGACGCCCAGCCAGTCACTCATGCTGTCCTGCTCGTTTTTCTTTTTACGACCGAACAGACCGCCCAGGCCGCGCTTACGAGACTTGGGTGCCGCCGGGGCGGGAGCCGAAATGGTCTCGATCGGCTGCGCGCCCGATGCAACGGGCATAGGAGGCGCAACGGGTGCTGATGTGGGTTCGGGACCCTGGGCGGTAGCAAAGGGGTCGTTGACCTGGGCAGAGGGATCGGGAAGGTCGAACAGCGACGTGCGAGACGCAACGTTTGCCTGCTTCATAGACGGCAGCGACGGATCGGGGACCGAAGCCAGAGGAGACGAGGAAGGTGCAGGCGACGGTGCCGACGCCGGATCGGGAACATTCATCTGCGGACGCGGCGATGCTTGGGAGGAAATCTGGGCCATAAGGGAATCGACCGTTTCGTCCTGGGTGGGAGCGACATTGGCAACCGTGGCACCGGAACCACTCGGGGTCGGCATGGTGAAAATCTGCGTGGAGTAAGGCCTCGACTCATCCGTCTCGGGAGTCTCGGAAACCGCAGGCACTTCCTCCTGCTCGACCTCGGTCGAATCACCTTGATCGGCTGCCGCGTATTGCTCTTCGTCAGAGTTGGCCTCGACGGACTCGTCCTCGGCGGCATCTTGGATTTCGGCAGCATCAATGGGCTCGTCATCGTCTGCCGCGTCGCCCTGCTCATCGGAAACAGGAAGGGGCTCGGCAATTGCGGTGCCTTGCTTTTCAAACGTTATCGTGGAATCGAACTGCGCGGCATCAAACGACATGGTGCTATCGACGTGCTGCTGAGCCTCGAAAGACGTTGTTGCCTCAACAACATCCGCTGACGTCGGTTGCCGGGACTCAAAGGACGTCGTAGCTTCGGCAGCGTCGACGGGCCCGGACTGCATAGCCTCGTTCTGCTCGAACTCTTGCGCCGCGCGCTCACGTGCCGCCTCGGCTGCCTGCTGCTGAGCGATAGCCTCCTGCTCGGCAGCCTCGCGTGCGGCAGCGCGCTTCTCCTCAAAATCGTCGACAAATTTCCTGCCCTTTGCAAGCGCACCCTTAAAGAAGCTGGAAGCGCTGGCGCCAATCGAAGAGAACGCGGATGCAATATCGGCATGGGGCGTTGCCGCGGGAATCTCGGCAGAGAAATCAGTATCGCTCTCGTAAGACACGCGCCTCGGCTGTTCAACGTAATCGTCGTCAGACTCGTCCGCAACGTCTTGCGCCGGCGCGGCGGGAGCCAAAATGTCCAGTCCTGCCGCGGGATCGATCGCGGACACCGCCTCGGGCTCGGCAACGGCAGCGGTAACCGCGGCAGACTCATCATCCGCAGTGACAACGGGCGCAGGCTCGGGCTCAAACGTCGGCTCCTCGCCCTCCTCGTAATCGAGCGTGCAGGACTCGGGAAGCATTCCGAGTGCACGGATGGCATCCGAACCAAAGCGAATGTTGCCGGCGGCGTTGCGATAGAGCTTGGGCTCGGGCTCGGCCGCGGCAGGCTCCTCCGCCGGCTCAGCAGCGGGAACCTCGTCATTGAACTCTTCGGCCTGGACAGCCTGATTCTGATCCTCGGGCACGATGGCGCCAATCAGCGTCTCGTCGGCAGACGCACCCTCAAAGCCCTCAATCTGCTCGTCAAAAGCCTCGCCCTGTTCGGGCTCGGTTTGAGCGTCGGGAGCAATCGGCTGACCGAACTCGTCCTCGGCGTAGGTAGGCTCTTCGTACTCGATGGTGTTGCCGTAGTCGTTTTGCTGCTGGGCCGCGGCATACTCCGCCGCCGCGCGCGCCATTTCCTCGGCACGACGTTTCTGCTCCCCAAAATAGGTATCGAACGGAACATCGTCGGGAAACTCGTTCTCGCCCTGGAAGGGAGCAACGTTGTCCATAACGCCGAGCATAGCGGCGACAGAAGACTTGTTGCACACCGCGCCGGACGTATAGGGAAGAACGTGGCGGTTAGAGATGATGTTTGCCGCGTTGGCAAGTGCAACGAGGGAAGCGAGGATCGCGACAATCCACAGCAGAACCTTGAGCGCGCCGGGGAGCGGCAGGATACGCAGGATGGCAACGGCAGCAGGGGCAATCGTGGCAACGGGCAACAGCTTGGCGATGAGCGCACGATACGAAGCATAGGGCTCGCGGGCGAGCAGCTCAGCACGGGGAGAGTCGTAGTGTGCGACAACGACCACCGGGCGGTTGCGCGGAGACGCGAGCGGGCCCGAGGCCTTGTGGTAGGCGATGACATTTTGGCTCACGCCCGTCTTGCCCAGGCGCGAAACCACGGGGTGGCCCGTGCGCTCGAGCACGTAAAGAACGGCGCCGACAATGGCCAGCAAGGTGCCGACCAAGCCGATACCGCCGCCGATGCCCATCAGCAGGGCGCCGGCAAACGCAAGAATACCGGTAACGGCAAATGCCAATCTACTGGGCGCCGGGGCATTGAACTCCTGAACCTCGGGGTCAAAGCCGTGGTTGCGGAAGATCTGAGCGATATCCTCGGCAGCCAAGCGCTCTTCTTCGCTGCATGCCGGCGTAATGCCGGTGTTCTGCAGCAGGTGGTTAATATAGTTCTGGGTGTTCGCCATGTGCGCTCCACATCCATAATCCGACAAATAGGCCCAATGCATGCACATTAGAACCGTATATAGTCGAAAGTATACCCCGAGCGAGCGCAAACGACCGAATTCGGGCCATCTTAACGCCTCGAGCGGACAAGGATATAGCCTAATCTCCATATCGGACTAAAATCATGGCAGCAAACCACCTTCTCATGCGAGGACTCTATGACGGCAAGCGACGCGACCGCGACAATTAAAAAGGGGAATTCGGAGCCCGGTTTCGATAAAACGGCTCAGCGCATCCTCAATCTTTTCTTTGTGCTCAATAGCTCCCCCGAACCGCTGACGACCGAGCAGATCGTCTTGGATTCTGACCTGGGATATGGCTCGGGCAATATCGACTCGGATAAGCGCAAGTTTCGGCGCGATCGTGACAAACTGCTCGAGCGTGGCATCTTAATCAAGGAGGTTCGCCCCGCCGGTGCGCAGGAGACCGAGGAAAGCTCGTGGACAATCGACCGCGAGCACACGTTTGCTGCAGGCGGCCTCATCACCGCAGACGACGCCGATATCCTACTCAACGCCATCGACCAGACGCTAGCGGCCGGCTCTTCCACCTTTGCCGCGCCGCTTGCCGATATTCGCTCCAAAATTGCCTACCTCACCGGCAGGACGACGGTGGACGAAGTACCGATCCGCCGCTCTCCCACCGTCGATGCGGTATGGAGCGCCTTTGCCGAGCGATGCGCGCTGCGATTTTTATATCAGAACGGACGCGGCGAGCAGAAAGAACGTACCGTCTGTGTCTACGGCATGTTCGAACGCGAGGGCGTGGCGTACTTCTGCGGCCTCGACAATGTCACCGACGGCATCAGGACATTCCGCTGCGACCGTATCGTTCGCGCATGGCGTCCTTCGAAGGCCTACGCCATCCCTGCGGACTTCAATCTCAACGACTATCTGTTCTTTGAATTCGATTTTGCCGACCGACCGCCCGTTGCAGCCACGTTCTCGTTCGCCCCTCAGACGCAGATCGATATGATCAACGGCCTCACGCGCGGGCGAGGTGAGCTCGCACACACCGATGCGGGATGGACCTGGACCGTTGACGTGCGTGACCTTGAAGCCGCCGCCTCATTTTGCATGGCCCACGCCGTGGACGGCATGAGGCCCGTGGCCCCCAAATCGCTCAAGCAGGCGTGGAACCGCCTCATAGAAAGGACGGTGCACGAGTATGCCCGTGCGTAAACTCACCAGCGAGCAGAGACTCTCGCGCGCCATCGACATCATGGAGGCCCTCTACGCCGCCGGCGAGAGCGGCATGACACGAACCGAGATTTGCGGCCGCTTTGACATCACGGGAGTATCGCTCGACGAGATTCTCGAGATCGTCTCGACGCTCGCGGACCGAGAATCTGGTGCGCGCATCATCTGCGAATGCCACGGCGAGCGTGTGGTCCTCACTGGTGACGCCGGGCGTGTGCTACCGTTGCGCTTGAGTGCAGCCGAGGGCGCTGTGCTCAACCACGAACTTGAATCGTTGGGGATCGAGCCGCAGACGGCAGCTCGGATTCGACATGCCCTTCTACCCGAAGAGCTCGGCTATAACCAGCGCGTCTTTGACACCGTCAACCACGGGTCGCACTGGCAGCAGCTGAGCTGTGCCATTCAGGACGGCGTTCGCTGCCGCATCTCATATCGCTCGATGGACGATGCACGGCCACGCGAGCGTCTGGTCGACCCCTTGCGCATTACGGCAAACGGCGACCAAACATACCTGATTGCCTGGGACATCACAGTCGATGAGCAGCGCACCTATCGCATGGATAAAATCGAGGGACTCGCCTTGACGGAAGACTCCGTCGTGCCTCACACACCGGACGTCGCATCCCTCCACGATTCCCTTGCCCGGACGCAGCGCAGCGCAAAGCTCTTGATGCCATTCGATATGGCGGAGCATCTGGACTGGGCCGGCATCACCCTAATCGAGCGCGGCGGGGCAGACATGGCAACGGTAACTGTGCATTACGGCTCCGAGCGTTGGCTACTGAGCCAGGTAATCGCAGCGGGCGGAGCCATCCGCATCTTGGATGACCCCGCCCTGTCAAAGCGCCTGTGCGATATGGCAAAAACCCTCGTCTGTCCGCTTTAGCGCCGCCGCTCGTGGCGTGCGCGCCACAGTTGCAGATAGTGCCCGATCTGCGCCGATTCGATGCGCTGGTAGGAGCTCGTGGGCAGCGACGTTAAGAACTTCTTTCCGTAGCCCTTCGTCACCAGGCGCGGGTCGGCCAGAATCAGCACGCCGCAATCGGTCGACGAGCGGATAAGGCGGCCGGCCGCCTGCTTGACCTCGAGCACCGCCTCGGGCAGCGAATAGCGCGCCCAAGCGCGGTCTTCGCGCAGGTTGCGCTCGCACGAGAGCGGGTCCGTGGGACTCGAGAACGGCAGCTTGGGAATGATGACGCAGCGCAGCGTCTCGCCGCTGGCGTCGAACCCCTCCCAGAAGGCCTTAAGCGCAAAAAGCGATGAAGTCGGCTCGTTGATAAACCGATCGCGCAGGCGACGAGGAGATGAGTTGCGCTGCTGGCAGTTGAGCTCCAGACCCGCACGGGCCATCTTGGGCTCAACGCGGGCGTACAGGTCTTCCATGTCGCGCCGATTGGTGAACAGTGTGAGCACCGATCCGCCCATGGCAAGATGGGCGTCGACCAGCACGCGCTCGAGCGCCGTAAGATAGCTCTCGCGATCGCGCGGATCGGGGATATCGCCCGCAACGACTACAGCCATGTTCGAATCGAAGTCGTAGCTCGAGTCCAAGTGCAGCGATGAGGATGTTGAAGCGCCGATGCGATCGAGGCCGACCGCGTGGTTAAAGTGTTCGAAGCTTTTGGACACCGTCATGGTCGCCGAGGCAAAGATAGCCGTGTGAACCTCGGGCAGCCACTCGGTTGCCAAGGCCTCGCCAATGTCGATGCGCTCTGCGGTCATTGACTCTCCGCCGGCACGCAGCCTGCGATTGACCTGCAGCGAATACACGTAGTGTTCATCGGTGCCATCAATGATGAGTTTGAGGTTCTCGGCCAGCTCGTGCAGGCGGCGCGAGATATCACCCAGGTCGACAACAACCTCGGGCTTGTCGGCGGCGACGGCTTGCACCAGCGCGTCGACGCTCTTGTCAGCCTGTTCCAATACGTCGATGGCAGCGTAGGCCGACTGTAAGAAATCATGCCAGTCGTCAGATTCGCGCAGCTCGGGGCCAATCCATAGATTGGCATTGTCATAACCCCCACGGGCACGGCGGCCGAGCTCGCGAACGCCATCGAACACGTCGGCGATTGCCATGCTCGCGCGCGCAACCGTCGACGTCGCCTTGGCAGTAAGGCCCAGATAGAGCGTAGAGCCCTCGGAGGTTGCCAAATCACGGGAGACCTGGCTTAGCGCACCGGTGCTCGAGCCACCCAGGCGCTCAAACAGAACGCGTGATTCGTCCGCCGACACCACGCGCGCCCACTGACGGCGCGCCTCGCGCTCGATGGAATGGGCCTCGTCGATTACCCAATGACGAATCGGAGGTAAAATCCTGCCCTCGGCCGCGACATTGCGGAACAGCAGGGAATGGTTGGTGACCACCACGTCGGCATGCGCTGCACGACGGCGGGCGCCGTGGACCAAACATTTATCAGGGAAAAACGGGCAGAGGCGACGAGCACACTCGCGCGAGGCCGTCGTAAAGTCGGGGCGGTTGACGCTGCGCCACCGAATGCCGAGCGAGTCGAGGTCGCCATCGGCTGATTGGCAGACGTACGCCATAATGACCGCGACCGCCGTGAGCGTGTCCGCCGGATCGCGCTTGGTGGTAATCTCGACCTGGCCGCGGCTCATGCGCTCAAGCTTGCGCAGGCATGGATAGTGGTCATACCCCTTGAGAGCGCAAAATGACAGACCACCGTCCAGTTGCTCGGCAAGTTTTGGCAGCTCATGGTACATGAGCTGGTCGGCAAGATTGTTCGATTTGGTCGCAATACCAACCGTGATGTTGTTACGGCGCGCTGCCTCGGCAAAAGGCACCAGATAGGCCATCGATTTGCCGACGCCCGTGCCCGCCTCAATTACACGATGAGTGCCCGTGACCAGCGCATCGCGGACCTCGAGCGCCATCGCGATCTGCTCATCACGCGGCTCGTAGGTGGGATACATGCGATTGACCAGGCCACCTGGCGCATAGTCTGCCTCAATCTCCTCACGACTCGGCATCTTGAGGACCGGCAGTTCGTCGGCGTCCACCCGATCGTCGGCGCGATCGGCCTTGAGAACGTCAGCACGAGCGGCGCTGAGAGAGAAGATATAACCAGGGTTCTGCCCTGCCAAGAATGAGAAGATAGGACGATAGGACCAAGGCACATCCGGATGCATGTCGGCTAGGCGCGCCATGAGGCCCTGAGGCAAGTCGGTGAGCGCCACGAGCAACACGCGCCATACGCCACACAGGGCGTCGACGTCGGCATTGGCACGGTGTGATACCGAGTCACAGCCAAACAGATCGGCCATAAAAGACAGCTTGTGCGATGCCAGGCGCGGAAGCGCGATGCGCGACAGCGCCAGCGAATCGATCCAGATATCGCTCACGTTGACGCCGCCTTTGACCGACTCGATAAACGAGCGGTCGAACGTGGCGTTATGTGCGATTACTGGGCAACCACCGACAAAATCGGCGAGAGCGGCTACGGCCTCAACGGCCGACGGGGCATCTGCCACATCGGCATTTGTAATGCTCGTGAGCTCGGTGATCTCGGCGGGAATCAGCTGCTTGGGATGCACGAAGGTATCGAAGCGGTCGACGACCTCGCGGCCCGAAAGACGGGCCGCCGAGATCTCGATCAGCTCATTGTCCTGCACCGAAAGACCTGTGGTCTCGGTATCGAGGACAATCACATCTTCCTCGATAAGGCCGAAGGACTGCGTTTTGGCGCGTTCGGCAAGCGTGGCATAGGAGTCGATGACAAACTGCGGCGTTCCTGACGAAACCGCGTCCTCGATTAGCATGCAATGCCCGCTCGACGAAGGCCCATACGAATCAGGCTGTCACAGACCTGCGGGAACGTCATATCGTCGGTGTGGCGGATCTCGTCCGGATACAGCGACGTATCGGTCATGCCGGGAATGGTATTGGTCTCGAGGATAACGGGGCCGTCCTCACTCACGATAAAGTCGCTGCGCGAGATACCCAGGCAACAGAGTGTCTTGTGAGCAGCACAGGCAAGCTCCTGAGCGCGAGCGTAATTCTCGGGTGAAATCTGCGCCGGAATGCGATGGATGTCCGTAGGGTCGACATATTTCACGTCCAGATCGTAGAACTCGCAGTCCTCGGGTTTGCGAATCTCGACAATCGGCAGAGCGCGCACGTCGTCCTCGCCGTACACACCGACGGTGATCTCGGTACCCTCGATGCACTTCTCGACCAGCACTTTGTCGCCGTACGCAAACGCCTTGGCGATTGCCGCGGGCAGCTCGGAGGGCTCATGGACCAGGGAAATGCCATAGCTGGAACCGTTGACGGCCGGCTTCACAAAGCAGCGCTCGCCACAAACCTCGACGATATGATCGATATCGACTTCATCGCCCACCTCGAGCGCGAGGCCGGGGGCAATGGGAATGCCCGCCTTGGCGTACAGGAGCTTAGAGACCTCCTTGTCGGCACCGCAGGCGCTGGCAAGCACGCCCGAGGCCGTGTAGGGGATACCCAGGGTCTCCATGGCGCCCTGCATGGCGCCATCCTCGCCGCCGGCACCGTGCATGGCGATAAACGCCACGTCAAAACCGCCGGTCGCCATGATTACCATAAAATCATCGGCAGCCGTGTCGAGCAGCTCCACCGAAGTGTAGCCGGCCTCCTTCAAGGCAACCACGACGTTCTTTCCCGAATTGAGCGAGATCTCGCGCTCAGCGGAATGACCGCCCGCCAAGACCGCTACGTGCATGTTCTCTAGGCTTTTACCCGGCATGGGCAGACTCCTCCTCTATAATTTCTGCAGCTGATACCATATTGTAGCGATACCCTCTACGTTTCCCCAAAATCGAAAGGCTTCCATGAATCCCAGGACTAAATCTCAGGACATTCGCGACTTGAGCCAAAACGATATTCGCGAGCTCGTGGCCGAGCTTGGCCAGCCCGCCTTCCGCGCGAAGCAGCTCATCGAATGGGTCTTTGAGAAGAACGTTTGTTCGTTTGACGATATGACCAACCTTCCCAAGGCTTTCCGCGAGCAGCTTAAAGAGGCTTTTGCCTTTGACACGCCGACTGAACTCACCAAGCAGGTTTCCAAAGATGGCTCTCGCAAGTATCTGCTCGAGTACCACGACGGCGTTTCCGTCGAGACCGTCGGCATGCCCCGTCGTAACAAGCTTTCCGTCTGCGTTTCCACCCAGGCAGGCTGTGGCATGGGCTGTGCCTTTTGCGCTACCGGTCTCAACGGCCTCAAGCGCTCTCTGACCGCTCAAGAGATCGTCGACCAGGTACTTCATGTATCCAACGACTTTGGCGAGCGCGCCACGAGCGTTGTCTTCATGGGCCAGGGCGAGCCGTTTGCCAACTACGACGAGGTTCTCAAGGCGCTGCGAATCCTCAACGACCCCGATGGCATCGGTATCGGCGCTCGTCACCTCACCGTCTCTACCAGCGGCGTTATTCCCGGTATTCGCAAATTTGCCGACATCCCCGAGCAGTTCACGCTTGCCGTTTCCCTGCATTCCGCCATCCAGTCGACGCGCAATAAGCTCATGCCCGGTGTTAAGAAGTACACGCTGCTTCGCCTTCACGAAGCGCTTCAGCTCTACACCGAGAAGACCGGCCGCCGCCCGACCTATGAGTATGCCATGATCGAAGGCGTCAACGATACGAATCCCGAAATGCAGGCGCTCTGCGACTTCTGCGAGGGAACGCTGTGCCACGTTAACCTCATTCAGCTTAACGACATCGAGGGTAGCCCGCTCAAGCCGTCGCCGATTCATAAGGTTGAGGATCTTCAGCGTCGTCTTGAGTCCCGTGGCATCGAGACCACGATTCGTAACTCCCGTGGTAACGATATTGACGCCGCTTGCGGACAGCTGAAGCAGCGCTTCAAAGTTCAGAAGAACGCATAGGGGAGTCGCATCCCAAAACGTTTCATGTGAAACATCGAACGACCCCGGTTACAGAATATGCAACCGGGGTCGTTTCATTTATTGACCTTAATTTTGAATCAGCTGCTACCTGTCCCATTTTTACGGCCAAAATAAGGGGTCCTTGTCTCATGAATCAGACAAGGACCCCTCAAAATATGCTGAGTAATTGTTAGGTACCTAATAGCCTACATTTTCCCATTGGTTGCTGACCCAACCTTGATTAATCTTGGGATTCTTCGTTACCTGAGCAGTACGCATGGCAACATCTTCTGTCATAACATCCATTTTCTTTTTGGAAGTATCGACGATATCTTGCGCGCTACGAAGCAAACGACCTCGAAGTTCATCGTCTGTCGCGATCCTATAGCCAGCAAAGGCACCAGCCGCGACAGTCGTCACCAATGCAATCGCTGTTAAAATCTTATTCCTCATCTTGGCCTCCTTGATCAAACTGAATCATTTCGCCAAGAATACGAGAGAGCTCTTCCTCGTCTTTAAACTCAATCTCAATCTTATTCTTTCCACGCGAGCTCT
>CABUGR010000015.1 GCA_902491135.1 uncultured Collinsella sp.
GAGCGCAAAATGAATTCTAAAAAACACCTTGCCAAATAGGAGCGTCAGGACGCAAAGAGGCTCGCCGCACGAAGTGCGCAGCGAGCCTCTTTGCATGTCCGAGGACACCAATTTAATTTAGCGTGGTTCCCTAAAGGACGACAACGCAGGAGACCCGGCAAGGCCGGGAGCACTTTGTCTCGCAAACATTCCGCAGCCGCGAAGCGGCGAGGACGTTTGAGAGGCAAAGTGCGTAGGCCTTACCGGGTCTCCGGTGGGAGTTGAGTCCCTTTAGAACTTGTCGTGGAAGGTACGCGCAATGACCTCGTCCTGCTGCTCCTTGGTGAGCGTGTGGAAGTTCACGGCATAGCCGGAAACGCGGATGGTCAGCTGCGGGTACTTCTCGGGGTGAGCCTGAGCGTCAAGCAGCGTCTCACGGTTGAAGACGTTGATGTTCAGGTGGTGGCCACCCTTCTCGGCGTAAGCGTCGAGCATGTGGACCAGGTTATCGGCCTGGGTCTCGGAAACTTCAGAAACCTTCATAATGTGTCTCCTTCGATTAATAGGCGCCGGCCGAAACCGGCGCGCTAATCAGTAATCGTTATTGTTAGTATAGCACTAACAATAGTTACTCGCCCAGCTGATCAAGGTCGATATCGCCAAAGAACACCTGGTCCTCCTTGCCGAGCGCACTCGGGATGATGGAGAAGGTGTTGGAGATGCCGTCCTGAGCATCGCGGAACGGGAGCTTGGAAACCGAAGACAGCGAAGCGATGGCACCGTGGCTATCGCGCTTGTGCATGGGGTTAGCACCCGGGGCGAACGGCTGGCCAGCCTTGCGGCCGTCGGGCGTGGAGCCGGTCTTCTTACCGTACACGACGTTGGAGGTAATGGTCAGAACCGAGGTCGTGGGCACGGAGTTGCGGTAGGTGTCGTTCATGCGGATGTACTCCATGAACTGGTGCACAACGTCGTGAGCGATCTGGTCGACGCGGTCGTCGTCGTTACCGTACTTGGGGAACTCGCCCTCGGTCTCAAAGTCGACGATGATGCCGTTCTCGTCACGAACGGGGTGGACCTTGGCGTACTTGATGGCGGACAGGGAGTCAGCCACGACGGAAAGGCCAGCGATGCCCGTAGCGAACCAGCGGTGCACGTGCTTGTCGTGCAGAGCCATCTGGATGCGCTCGTAGCAGTACTTGTCGTGCATGTAGTGAATGATGTTCAGCGAGTTGACGTACACGCCAGCGAGCCACTTCATCATGTCGTTGTACTTGGCCACAACGTCGTCGTAATCGAGCGTATCGCCCTCGACGGCGCGATACTTGGGGCCGACCTGCTTCTTGGAGACCTCGTCAACACCGCCGTTGAGTGCGTACAGCAGGCACTTGGCCAGGTTGGCACGGGCGCCGAAGAACTGCATCTCCTTGCCAATGCGCATGGAGGACACGCAGCAGGCGATGCCGTAGTCGTCGCCGTGGTAAACGCGCATGAGGTCGTCGTTCTCGTACTGGATCGAGGAGCTGGCGACAGAAGTCTTGGCGCAGAACTTCTTGAAGTTCTCGGGCAGACGGGTCGACCACAGAACGGTCATGTTGGGCTCGGGGCTGGTGCCCATGTTCTCGAGCGTGTGCAGGTAGCGGTAGCTCATCTTGGTAACGAGCGTACGGCCGTCAACACCCATGCCGCCGATGGACTCGGTGACCCACTGCGGATCGCCAGTAAACAGGGCCTGGTACTCGGGGGTACGGGCAAACTTGACCATGCGGAGCTTCATGATGAAGTGATCCACGAACTCCTGGATCTGCTCCTCGGTGAAGGTACCGTTGGCAAGGTCGCGCTCAGCGTAGATGTCGATGAACGTGGAGGTACGGCCGATGGACATAGCGGCGCCGTTCTGCTCCTTGACGGCAGCGAGGTAGGCGAAGTACATCCACTGGATGGCCTCCTGCGTGTTGGTAGCAGGGTTGGAAATATCGAAACCATAGGTCTCGGCCATCATCTTGAGCTCGCCGAGGGCGCGGATCTGCTCCTGCAGCTCCTCGCGGTCGCGGATGTTGTCGGCGGTCATGACCGTCGGGGTGGAAGCCTTCTGGGCCTCCTTGTCCTTGATCAGGTAGTCGACACCGTACAGGGCGACACGACGGTAGTCGCCGATGATGCGGCCGCGGCCATAGCCATCGGGCAGACCGGTGATGATGTGAGCCGAGCGGCAAGCACGCATCTCGGGGGTGTAAACATCGAAGACGCCGGCGTTGTGGGTCTTGCGCTCGAAGGTGTAGCGCTCGACAACGTTCTCGTCGACCTTATAGCCGTGCTGGCTGGCAGCCTGGCAAGCGATGCGGATACCACCGTTGACGTGCAGCGCGCGCTTAAGCGGCTTGTCGGTCTGAAGACCGACGATGGTCTCCTTCTCGCGGTGGGCGTTATCGATGTAGCCAGCGGGGTGGCTCACGATACCCGTAACGGTCTTGGTGTCCATATCGAGGACACCGCCCTGCTCGCGCTCCTTAAGCAGCAGGTCGAGAACCTCGCCCCACAGCTCCTTGGTACGCTCGGTCGGGCCGACGAGGAACGACTCGTCGCCCTCGTAGGGGGTGTAGTTCTTCTGGATGAAGTCTCGGACGTCAACCTCTCCCGTCCAAATGCCTTCCTTGAAGCCTTCCCATGCCTCCTGCATTGTGTAACCACGCTCCTAGTTACGTGTAATGCGGCGCTCTCTCACACCGCTGCTTATTGAATTCTTGAATTTTCGGCTTGCACTACCGGCTTCTTCCGTTCTTCACCACACGTTGGTGCAGGAAAAACGTTTGTCCACCTTGGAACTACAACCCAAAACCCAAGATTTCACCCGTTTGAGAAGGATAACATAGCTACCCCCTTCATCTGGGCTGTTATATGTTTCTTTTTTTATATCATAAGGACGTTTTTTACAAACCCGCAGGAAATGCGAGCGTGAACAACTACCGTTCACCGATTT
Organism: uncultured Collinsella sp.; assembly: GCA_902491135.1. GTDB lineage: Bacteria > Actinomycetota > Coriobacteriia > Coriobacteriales > Coriobacteriaceae > Collinsella. Next base: position 2,960 of record CABUGR010000015.1, read on the forward strand.
GTTTGGTATTTATCCTTGCCTTTGTACGACGTTCACTCTAGCTGTTATGCCAGCTTTAGCAGGGTAAAGTGTCCCAGAGACCCTTCAGAAACTGAAGGGCGGCCACGGGATTTCCCCCGCGGCCGCCCTGTGGCGTAGCAAGTTTTTTAGTTTTGATTGCCGCTTGGCATTAGGCGGCTGAGGCGGCCTTGTCGGTCGCTGCCTTGATGTTGCTCTGCTGGCCCTCAAAATGCTTGTGGCACCAGCCGGTAACGAGCGGGGTCAAAATGGCCGTCACGATAGCGCACGCTGCAACCTGCGCCGTAGCCGTCGCGAGCACGGCGCCACCGTACATGGCCTCGTTGACGCTTGCCATGGCAGCAGGCGTGGCCACATTGGCTCCGGCGCAGCTCGAAATGGCCGCACCTGCGACGCCCGTACCACCCGTGAGCTTATCGACCGCGATGACGGGAATTGCAAAGACCACCGAGCAGATCACGCCGAGCAGAATACCGGGAAGACCGCCATTAATGAGCTGGCCAAAGGTCATGGTCGAGCCCATGGCAAAGAAGACGAGCACGATGATGGCGGAAAGTGCCGGTGCCATCATCTTCTTAAAGCTCGGGAAGAGGTTGCCCAGAATAATGCCGACGACGATCGGCAGGATGGCGCCCACGAGCGACCAGCCGATCGGAGCCTGACCGGCAGCGCCGAGCACGATCATCGTGACCGGAGGGCCGACAACCAGCGTGGTGATTGCGACAGCGCCACGCTCGGCCTCATTGCCCATGGTGCCCATCAGACCAGCGTACATAGCGTTGTTGGCGCCGGTGCAAGCCGCCAGCATCACCATGGCAGAGATGCCAAACAGGTTGTCGTTGAACACATAAAGGATGAGCAGCGACACGGCAACGACAACGATTTGCTTGACGGCGATGATGATGGCACCGCGGGCAGCGGCGGCAGGAGCGCTCTTAAACGAAATCGTCGTACCGACGATGAGCAAAAAAGCGCCCACGAGCGGGCCTGCACCCTGCTGGGTCATGCCAAGCGTAAAGCTGCCGAGCGTTTTGAACAGGTCGGGGAATAGCGTGTTGAGCAGGCAGCCCAACAGAAGCGGCACCAAAATATTGGCACCCGGGATGGAGGACATCTTAAAGAACGGCTCCTTTGCCGCCGGCGCCTCCACCGCAGTCGATTCACTCATATATATCTCCTTTGGATGCATGCGAAACGTAGCCGCACGCGCCTATGTCAGAAAGAAGGCGACAACCCCGAGTCGCCAGGGTCGCCGCCAAACGATCACCGCGGGGTATTACCCGTCCAGGACGATGCCACCGTCGCAGTCACCGATCTCGCCGTTAACGAAGCTGGCGAGGTCGGAGGCAAAGAAGAGCACCATCTGCGCAGGCTCGCTGGCCTGGGCGGCGCGGCCCAGAGGAATACCGTTGATGATACGCTGAGAGTTCTCGTCAGAGAGAATCGAGGTCATATCAGTAAGGGTGAGCGACGGGCACACGGCGTTGCAGCGAACGCCAAACTTGCCGCCTTCCTTGGCGACTGCCTTGGTTAGACCGTTAACACCGGCCTTGGAGCTCGCGTAGGCCGCGGTGCCGAGCAGGCCACCGCCGATCTTGCCAGCAACGGAACTCACGTTGACGATAGTGCCGGCATGGGCCGCCTTAAAGTGCGGGTACACGGCGTTCATCATGGTAAAGGTGCCGTTGAGGTTGATGTCGATGGTGCGACGCCACTCGGTGTCATCGATCTCATCGAACTTCTTGGTGCTGATGACGCCAGCGCAGTTGATCAGGATGTTGGTTTGCGGCAGGTCCGTAAAAATCTGCTCGACAGTCTCGCGCGCCTTGGGTGCATCGGCGACATCGAGCTGATAGAACTTGTTGCCCTCGCCAAGCTCGGCCACCGCGGCCTCGCCCTTAGCAGCGTTCCTTGCGATGAGCGCGACATGTCCGCCGCCCGCGACGATGCCCTTGGCGATCTCGAGGCCAATGCCCTGAGTGCCGCCCGTGACAATCGCGGTCTTGCCCGTGAAGTCAAATGCCATGACTCCATCCCCCTTTATATAAGGTGTCTCCTCGCGGGAAGTTGGAGCATCGCACGTGGCGATTATATGAGTCCCAGTCGTCATGGTGGTGACAACCCCTCGCCTAACCGCGTGCATCATAGTTCTTTAAAACGCTTCAGCAATTGAATGATTTTAAGTCTTTATGCGCTCTTTATATTGCCACTGTATGAGGCCCGCGTGCAAGGGTATCATCTTTCACCGAAAATAGTTTCTAGTGTTAGGGGTTTTCGGTGGAAGATACCGATTTCCGTGAACTTGGGCGTCAGCTCCTTACCGAGTTTGGCAGCATGCATCAGCGCATTTCGCGCTTTGCGGACAAAGCCCTCGGCGGCGAGATGGCCGTCATGCGCGCCCTCATACTCGCCGGCGGTTCGCTCACGCCGAGCGAACTCGCTGATCGCGCCTGGGTCTCGAGCGCCCGCATCGCCAATATCCTACGCGCCCTCGAGGCCAAGGGCTGGGTCGAGCGCGAGCACTCAAAGACTGACCGTCGTCGCGTACACGTCATAGTGACCGACAAGGGATTTCAGGATCTCGAAATCAAACGTCGGGAATTCGAGAACCGCACTGCGGCCTTCCTCGAGCAGCTCGGCGAAACAGATACCCAAGAGATGGTGCGCCTTCTAAGGCGTGCCAACGAAATTATCGACCGCAATCAAGAAAGGAGAGATGCCGAGTGAGGATTCTCAAGCTCTTTAAAAAGCATGTCCTTGCACTGTTCGCAGCTATCGTACTTATCGTAATCAGTTGCAACGCCGATCTGGCACTGCCTACCTACATGAGCGATATCGTCGACGTGGGCGTGCAGCAAGGCGGCATCGCCTCGCCCGTGCCTGACACCATTCGCGCCGAATCGCTCGACGACCTCGAACTCTTTATGAGCGCCAAGGACGCCAAGGCTGTGGAGGCTGCGTTTGGCAAGGCAGACAAAAACGGGATTCGCACGTACAAGGGCACCGAGGACGAGCGCGCCGACGGCAGCAAGCTCGCCGACATTATGAGCCTCCCCGAGACTGTCGTCCTTTCGTTCAACCAGGGCATTGACGCCAACTCCATGGGCGACATGATGGGCACGTCCGGTGAAAAAGACAACAGCGGCGCCCAGGCCATGCCCACGCCCGAGCAGATGGCGGCGATGACGCCCGAGCAACTCGCCGAGATGCAGCAGAAGGCCGCAGCCGCGCAGAGCATGCAAAAACAGATTGATGCCGACGGCGGTAAGATCACCATGAAGAGCCTGCGCTTGGGTGTCGAGGGCGGTCTGGTAGACCAAATCAAGCTCGTCGAGGGCGCCAACCAAATGGCGGACAAAATGGGCTCCATGTCGGGCTCCATCGTGACCCAGCGCGCCGTGAGCTATGTACAGGACGAGTACAAGGCACAGGGCATCGACCCCGCCGACGTGCAGAACGCCTACCTCAGCCGCATGGCGACCACGATGTTTGGGCTGTGCCTGGTGTCGCTCGTCGCCACCATCCTGACCGGTGCCGTGGCTTCGCGCACCGCCTGCTCCATCGCCCGCGACCTGCGCCGCGAGACCTTCAACAAGGTTATGCACTTCTCGCCGGCCGAGGTGGGCAAGTTTAGCCAGGCCTCGCTCATTACCCGCTGCACCAACGACATTCAGCAGATCCAGATGGCTGCAACCCTGTTTATCCGCATGTGTCTGATGGCCCCCGTCATGGGCATCGTCGCCGTCATGCGCGTCCTGGCTAACCATACCGGCCTGGAGTGGACCATCGCCGTTGCCATTATCGCGGTCTCGGCCGTCGTCGGCGTGCTCATGGGCCTCACCATGCCCAAGTTCAAAAAGATGCAGAGCTTTGTGGACCGCGTGAACCTTACCGCCCGCGAGCTGCTCGACGGCCTTATGCCCATCCGCTCGTTCAACCGCGAAGAACATGAGCTCGAGCGCTTTGACAAGGCTTCGCTCGACCTGATGACCACGCAGCTCTACACCAACCGCGCCATGAGCTTTATGATGCCGCTCATGATGCTCGTCATGAACTGCATCACCGTGCTTATCGTGTGGTTTGGCGCGCAGGGCGTGTCCGACGGCGTGATGCAGGTCGGCAACATGATGGCGTTTATCTCCTACACCATGCAGATCGTCATGGCGTTTATGATCCTCACCATGGTTTCGGTTATCCTGCCCCGTGCCGAGGTCGCAGCCGAGCGCGTGGAAGAGGTCATCACCTGCCCCACGAGCATCAACGACCCCACCTCGCCCAAACTGCCCGCTGCCAGCGCGCCGCGCGGCGAGCTCACCTTCCGTGACGTGAGTTTCCAGTATCCCGATGCCCGCGCCGACGTCATTAGCGGTGTAAACTTCACCACGCACGCCGGCCAGATGCTCGGCATCATTGGCTCCACGGGCTCGGGCAAGTCCACGCTTGTGCAGCTCATCCCGCGCCTGTACGACGTCACGGGCGGCAGCATTTCGCTCGACGGCATCGACGTGCGCGACATGACCCTTTCCGAGCTGCGCCGCCGCATCGGTTATATTCCGCAGCAGGGTCGTCTGTTCTCGGGTACCGTCGAGAGCAACCTCAAGTTTGCCGGCGACATGGTGAGTGACGAGGATATGCGCCAGGCAGCACGCGTCGCCCAGGCGGAGGACTTTATCGCCGAGCGCGAGGACGGGTACGACTCCCCTATAAGCCAGGGCGGCTCCAATGTTTCGGGTGGTCAGCGCCAGCGTCTGGCCATCGCCCGCTCGTTGGCCAAAAAGCCCGAGGTCGTGGTGTTCGATGACTCGTTTAGTGCCCTCGACTACAAGACCGACGCGCGCCTACGCGAGGAGCTGGCCAAAAACGTTACCGACGCCGCGCTCGTGGTCGTAGCCCAGCGCATCGCGACCATCATGCACGCCGACCAGATCATCGTGCTCGACGACGGCCACGTAGTGGGCACCGGCACGCACGAGGAGCTGCTGCGCAGCTGCCCGGCGTACCTGGAGATCGCACAGTCGCAGCTTTCCGCCGAGGAGCTGGGGCTTACCCAAGAAGAAATTGCAGCCGTCATGGAAGGAGGCGAGCGCTAATGGCAGACGAGACCAAGACTCAGATTCCCAAGCCCACCCGCCAGCGTGGTCCCATGGGCCGCATGGGTGGCATGCGTCGTGGCGAAAAGGCCAAGGACTTTAAGGGCACCATGAGGCAGCTGCTCGGCTATATCGGCCAGCACAAGATTGCCGTGTTTGCCGCCGTCGCCTTTGCCGTGTGCTCGGTCATCTTTAACATTGTGGGACCCAAGGTGCTCGGCCAGGTTACGACCAAGCTGTTCGAAGGCCTGGTCGCCAAGGTCAACGGCACCGGCGACGTTGACTTTGACTGGATCGCCAAGACGCTCGGCTTTTTGCTCTGCCTGTATCTGGCGAGCTCTGTCTGCAGCCTGGTCCAGGGCTGGCTCATGACCGGCGTCACGCAAAAGATCTGCTACCGCATGCGCAAGGAAATCGCCGCCAAGATTGCCGTCGTGCCGATGAGTTACTTCAACGGCCACAGCAAGGGAGACGTACTCAGCCGCATCACCAACGACGTCGATACGCTGGGTCAGTCGCTCAACCAGAGCGTGACGCAGCTTATCACGTCGGTCACGCAGATTATCGGCGTGCTCATCATGATGCTTTCGATCAGCCTGCCGCTTACCGGCGTCACCGTGCTCACGCTGCCGGCCGCCGCGATTATCTTGACCGTAATGATTCACTTCTCGCAGCCGTACTTCCGCGAGCAGCAGCAGGTTCTGGGCGCCGTCAACGGCATTATCGAGGAGGACTTTGCCGGCCAGAACGTCATTCAGGTGTTCGACCGCGCCGAGGCCTCGATCGAAGAGTTCGACCGTCAAAACGACCGCCTCTTTATTAGTGGCTGGCGCTCGCAGTTCCTGTCGGGCCTGATGATGCCGCTTATGAGCCTGGTGGGTAACATGGGCTACGTGGGCGTTGTCGTGGTGGGCGCACAGCTCGCACTGACCGGCAACGCCACGCCCGGCGACATCCAGAGCTTTATCCAGTACGTTCGCAACTTTACGCAGCCCGTGCAGCAACTGGGCAACGTGAGCAACACGATGCAGTCGATGGCAGCCGCCACCGAGCGCGTCTTTGAGTTCCTGGCCGCGCCCGAGGAGGAGCAGAAAGCCGACGCGCAGATTCCCGAAAAGCGCCCCGGCCATGTGGAGTTTGATCACGTCAAGTTTGGCTATACGCCCGACAAGACCATCATCCACGACTTTAGCTGCGAGGCGCAGCCCGGCCAGACCATCGCCATCGTCGGTCCTACCGGCGCCGGCAAGACCACGCTCATTAAGCTGCTGCAGCGCTTCTACGATGTGGACGGCGGTTCGCTGCGCGTCGAGGGTGTCGACGTGCGCGACTGGGACCGCGCGGCGCTGCGCGGCGAGTTTGCCATGGTGCTGCAGGATACCTGGCTGTTTAACGGCACCATCCGCGAGAACATCCGCTACGGACGCCCCGATGCAAGCGATGCCGAGGTCGAAGCCGCTGCACGCGCCGCACGCTGCGATCACTTTATCCATACGCTCGCCGGCGGCTACGACTTTATGATCAACGAGGAAGGCACCAACCTGTCGCAGGGCCAGCGCCAGCTCGTGACCATTGCCCGTGCCATTTTGGCCGACCGCCCGGCGCTAATTCTGGACGAGGCAACCTCCAACGTTGACACTCGTACCGAGGAGCTTATTCAGCGTGCCATGGATGCGCTGATGCAGGGCCGTACCAGCTTTGTTATCGCGCACCGCCTGTCCACGATCCGCAACGCCGACGTGATCCTGGTAATTCGCGACGGCGATATCGTCGAGAAGGGCACGCACGACGAGTTGCTCGCCCAGGGCGGCTTCTACGCCGATCTGTACAACTCGCAGTTCGACGAGGCGGCGTAAATTCTGCCGCGGGGAACGAATAACGCCCGAGAACGGGGGCGCAGGACAACCTGCGCCCCCGTTTTTGCTCTGCGGCCCTCAAACCGCCTCCCCTGGGACCTGATTGACAGCCCCTTCGAGGCCCCGTGGGCAAAAAATGGCAAATATGAGTACTGTTACCCTTTTTGTAACAGCCAAAACAGCCCCAAATGCCGTTTTCACGGCTTACACGCGTCCCTAAATTGATCAAACAGCCCTATAGCGGACTTATATGTGTTTGCGTTAATGAACATATTTTGCTGTTATGTCTATTATTTTGCGAAGGCAATATGCTACTAAGCTAGCAACCGTACTCATATTTGGCATTTTTTGCCCACAGGGTGTTTCCTGGGGAACCGACAATAGCCTTAGGGTCCCGCGCAACGCCACTCCCTCCCGGTATCCGCCGACGTTTCCCCAGATAAAACCTGCCAAAATAAACCTGTCCCTTTTGGCAGGTTTCGGGGTGGCAAGGGCTTGCACTTTAGCGTGCGACAGCGGATAATGCCGAGCATTCGAGAATACGCTTATTGCTCTTTCTATAGATTGAGGAGGCCCCTATGGCCATGGAATTCAAACGCAGGCTGCCGATCCCCATGGAGATCCGCGAGGAAATGCCGCTTTCCGCCGAGCTTACCGCTAAGAAACAGGCATTCGACTCCGAGGTCGCCAAGGTCTTTACCGGCGAGGACGCACGTAAGGTGCTCATCATCGGCCCGTGCTCTGCCGACCGCGAGGATTCGGTGCTCGAGTATATGAACCGACTGGCCAAGACCGCCGAAGAGGTCAAGGACAAGCTCATCATCATTCCGCGCGTCTACACCAACAAGCCGCGCACCAAGGGCACCGGCTACAAGGGCCTGCTGCACAACCCC
>CABUGR010000016.1 GCA_902491135.1 uncultured Collinsella sp.
CGCCACGGCGGGCTGGGCCGCAAGCTGCATGACGCGCTTAAGCAATGCCTGATCGCGATGGGTATCACCAACATGTGCGCCCTCATCGCCGTGCCGCACGACAAGGACGATGAGTACCTGACGCACAACAGCCAGGACTTCCATGCCCATATGGGGTATCGCCTGGTGGGCGCCTTCGATCGCTGCGCCCAAAAGTTCGGCCGCTGGTACGACATGTGCTGGATGGAGTTGGTCCTAGCCGAGCGCGTCCCCAACCAACCCAAACCAACCTGGTTCCCCGACCTCCTCAAACCTACCATTTAGGGACAGGTTTATTTTGGCAGGTTAGCCGATGGGCTCGGTGTATTTGGCACGGTCGGTGCGCTGGATGCGCTTGGAGACATGGAGCGGTCGGCCGTCGGTGTCGTACACGTAGTCGGTGATCAGGATCAGCGCCTGCCCGCGCCCAACGTTGAGCAAAAACGCCTCGTTTTGCGAGGCATAGCACACCTCAAAGGTCTTATGTCCCTGTGCCGGCGCGCGATGGAATTCCTGGCGCAGCGTGGCGTAGAGCGAACCGTTGATATCGCGATCGATGAGTGCTTCAAAGCTCGGTGGTAGATAGGTGGTCTCCAGGCACAGCGGCGCATCGTCCAGATAACGCAGGCGGACAAGTTTGACGAGCTTGCTGCCCACGGCGACATCGAAGAACTTGGCCGCATTGCCCGCGGCCTTGGCAAAGCCCGAGTCCACCGTGCGCGTGGTGGGCTTCATACCCTGACCCTGGACCTGTGTCGTGTAGCTCGAAAACACCAGGTTGTTCTCGTGGAGTGCCGGCGTGTCGGCCACAAAGGCGCCACGCCCGCGCTCGGTGCGCACCAGGCCCTCGTCAACGAGCACCTTAAGGGCGTGGCGTACGGTGCTGCGCGACAGCCCCGATTCGTCCATGAGTTCCATCTCGGACGGCAGCTTGTCTCCGCGCGCGTAGGTGCCGGAGGCGATGCGGTCGCGCAGCATGCCCGCCAAGCGCTCGTATTGGGTCAGTCTCTTTTTAGATGAAGCGTTCATGCGATCAACCTGTATCTAACCTGTATGCGTATCTAATCAAGCATGTATTCAATACAACAACAAAACCGCTGGTATCAAGTTATCGAAAACCGTATCAGCAAATTTTTTAAGACAAATATAGCATACAACTAGTCGACATAACCAAAACATGTATGTAACTTGTATGCCATCGAGAGCATCAAACGAGAAGAAAGGCTGATGCACGATGACTACTCAGGAACAGGTTAAGGACGTCGTCTCCCAGGTTTTGGCCGACAAGGCAGACAAGGGCGGCATCAAGCGCGTCGTGTGGATTGGCGCCGGCGGATCCAACGGCGGCAACTATCCTGCCCAGTACTTTATGGAGCACGAGGCCACGCAGGTCGTGAGCTCCAGCTACACCAGCAATGAGTTCGTGCACGCCACGCCCGCCTATGTCAACGAGAACACCCTGGCCGTCGTCGTGTCCATGCGCGGCACCAAGGAGACCATCGTCGCCGCCCAGGTCGCCAAGGACCACGGCGCCAGCACCATCGCCATCTATGTCGATGAGTCCGGCCTCACCGAGGTCTGCGACTACAAGATTCAGTATGACAGCCTGGCCGTCGACGAGTCTTGCATGGGCCGTACCAACTCCGCCGTCGTGACCATGATCGCCATGGAGCTTACGCAGCAGACCGAGGGCTATGCCGAGTATGAGACCGCTATGGCCGCCTTCGACCTGGTTGACCCCATCTATCGCAAGGCCGTCGAGTACACCCGTCCGCTCGCCGCCAAGTGGGCCGAGCAAAACGCCGACAAGCCCTGCATCAACGTGATGGCTCAGGGTCCGCTCTTTGGTGCCGCCTACGTCTTCAACGTGCAGGAGATGCTGCAGATCGACTCCTGCACCATCAACACCTGCGACTTCTTCCACGGCCCCTTCGAGATCCTGGACAAGCGCACCTCGCTGTTCCAGCTCATCAGCGTCGGCCGCAGCCGCTGCAACGACGAGCGCGGCATCCGCTTCGTCAACCAGTACGGTGGCGAGCGCGTCTATCAGCTCGACGCCAAGGAGCTCGGCCTCAACGACATCAAGGACAGCGTGAGCGAGTACTTCAATCACCTGATCTTTGCCCCGATCCTCAACAACGTGTACATGCGTGCGCTCTCTGCCGTCACCCACAAGGACTACATGACGCGCCGCTACATGTGGAAGCTGGACTACTAGGGGATAGAGCGGCCTAACAGCTCGATGTCCTCATAAGTTGCGGTGGAATAGTTCCTGCTTGGGGGCTTGAAGCCTCTATTTAGGAACTATTTCACCGCAACCGCCCAGTAATCCGCTGGGGGCGGAGGAAAACGGATCACTTATCCGCTCGCCGATTTGTGTCTTGAAAAATGTATATAACGACTATAACGTAGTACGAAACATATTGGAAACAATATCGAGGAGGCTGCGTTGAAGAAAAGCAATCTGGGCTATGTGCTGGTGCTGATCGCCGCGCTTATGTGGGGCAGCATCGGAATCTTTGTAAACGGCATCTCGGCCATGGGCGTTTCGTCCCAGAGCATGGCTGCCTTTCGCTTGTTGGTCGGAGCGCTTATCTTGGCGCCGGTCCTGATGTTTATGGGCTGCCGTCCGGGTGAGGGGTCTACCGTGGCTCAGGGTCCGCTGGCCCTGTTCAAGGCAAGCCCTAAAGAGCTTGTTCCCTGTGCGCTTGTCGGCATCGTCGGTTTGGCCGCCGCCAACACCTGTTATTACGAGTGCATGGGCGAGGTGGGCATGTCCACGGCCTCGGTGCTGCTCTACACCTCGCCGGTGTTTGGCGTCATGCTCGGCCGCGTGCTTTATCGCGAGGACGTGACCCCCAACAAGCTCGTTGCCATTGTCTTTAACATCGTAGGCTGCGTGCTTGCAGTGACCAATGGCGACCTTTCCGGTTTTCATTTTTCGGTTTGGGGCGTCACGTCGGGCGTGATTGCAGGCCTTTGTGGTGCGTCGCTCGCGGTGTTTAGCCGAATAGCAACCAAGACGGTCCACCCGCTGGCTGTCACGTTTTGGGGCTTTGTTTTTGGCGGTGCGGTTATGGCAGCTATCGCGGCTCCGTGGCCGGATGTCGCCGCGGCAATGTCGCCAGAGCTGCTGCTGCTGTTCCTTGGCTTTGGACTCATCCCCACAGCCGTTGCTTACATCTTATATATGCAGGGTCTGTCCATGGGGCTCGAGACATCGAAAGTTCCCGTCGTAATGTCTTTCGAGACGGTCGTCACCGTACTGGTGGGCATTGGTGTCTACGCCGAGCCCGCCGGCGCGATTAAAGTCCTGGGCATCGTGTTGGTGCTCGCGTCCATCCTGATTATGAACACCGACTTCTCCAAGCTGCGCAACAGTGTGTTTGTCGGTCATGTCATTGAGAGCATGACCTTTAAGCCCAACGCGTGGTGGACCGAAAAATCTCAGGACATGGATCTGTTTAAGGAACGCACCGGCATTGCGCTGGAACCCACCGTACAGGAAAGCCCCTGGTACTTCGTGCGATAGGGGATTGCGCGCAGGGTCTGACCTGGGGTTATCCAGCTAGCGCCGGCCTACCCAGTCCAACGTTTCGAGTACGTTAAACCCGTCAACGGTCGATTTTCACCCGCGAACGGTCTTTATACTAATTAGCAATATAAGCAACGTATAAGACGTTATAATGACCATAACGAAAAGGAGGAGGCAAGATGAATCAGATCATTCTCGCATCTCATGGCGGCCTAGCCGCAGGCGCCAAAGACACGCTCGAGATGGTTCTCGGCGACGTGTCGAACGTCCACGTCGTGTCGCTTGCTCGTGACGACAAGGAGCCCATCACCAATAAGGTGGACGCCATGATCGCCACGTTCAACGCGGACGACACCGTCTATGTGCTGACCGATATGCTCGGCAGCTCGGTCAACAACAGCATGGTCGAGCTTTCCAAGAACGGCACGAAGTTCACGGTTGTCAGCGGTTTCAACATCCCGCTGGCGCTCACGCTCGCTATGAGCCCCGTCCCCGTCAAGGGCGCCGAGCTCGCGGCCCTCATCAACGAGGCCCGCACCGGTCTGACCAACCCCAACGCACCGGTCGAGGCCGCCGCGGCTCCCGCCAAGAAGGCTAAGGCGCCCCGTCACAGCTCCGGTCCCGCCAAGATCGTCCTCGCACGTCTTGACTACCGTCTGCTGCACGGCCAGGTCGTCTTTACCTGGACCACCAAGGTTCAGGCCGAGCGCATCATCGTCGTCGACAACGCCGCCGCCAACGATGACATCAAGAAGGGCGCTCTTAAGCTGGCCAAGCCCCAGGGCGTGCGCCTGAACGTCTTCACCGTCGAGCGTGCCCTCGCCAAGATGGACAAGCTCAACACCCTCGGCGAGCGCGTCATGTTCGTCTTTGGCAACACGGCCGAGATGCTGCAGTTCTGCCAGGGCTACAAGCTCGACGCCATCAACCTGGGCGCCACCGCCAACCACGACGGTGCCGATCAGGTCGGCGGCAAGGACAGCTCCGTCTTCCTCGACGCCGCCCAGAAGGCCGACGTCAACCAGCTGCTCGACATGGGCATCAAGCTCTATGTCCAGCAGACCCCTACGTATCAGAGCGTCGACATCGACGCCAAGCTGTAATCAACCAGGCTTTTGCCTGACTGAAAGGAGAAGGGTATGAATACGTTCATCAGTGCGGTGCTCGTCGGCCTCGTCGGCGTGTTCTGCATGTGGGACTCCCGCCTGCTCGGTCGTCTTAACTTCGAGCAGCCCCTCGTTGGCGCTACGCTCGTCGGTCTGCTGCTGGGCGATGTGCCCACCGGCCTTGCCGTCGGTGCCGCCGTCGAGCTCGTGTCCATGGGCCTGGTGCAGGTCGGTGCCGCCGTTCCGCCCGATATGGTCCTGGGCGGCATCGTGGCCGCTGCCTTCGCGTGCCTGACCGATGCTTCCGCCGAGACCGCCATGACGATCGCCATCCCGGTCGCCGTCCTGGGTCAGCTCCTCGGCATCGTGTTCCGCTCCATCATCGCCGCCCTCACCCATGTGGCAGATAGCGCGATCGATAACGGAAAGTTCAAGACCGCCTATCGTATGCACATCTGCGCCGGCTCCGGTCTGTACGCCATCATGTACTTCCTGCCGATCTTCCTCGCCGTCTTTGTTGGCACCGACCTGGTTCAGGCCATCGTCAACATGGTTCCCGAGTGGCTGTCCACTGGTCTTAACGTTTCGACCAAGATCATGACCGCCTACGGCTTGGCCCTGCTGCTCACCATGATGATCAAGAAGGGTATGACTCCGTTCCTGTTCATCGGTTTCCTGCTCGCCGCTTACCTCAACCTGTCCGTCATCGCGGTCGCTCTGATCGGTGTGTGCCTGGCTGTCGTCTTCATGGGCTTCAAGTTCAACGGGTCCCATGCAGCCGCCGGTGTCGATTCCGACTACGATCCGCTCGAAGACGACGAAGACTAAGGAGGAACACACTATGGCAACCGCAACCAAGGACGTGTCCCTGAACAAGAAGGTCAGCCAGTTCTTCTGGCGCTCCTGGGCCATCCAGGCCTCTTGGAACTACGAGCGTCAGATGAACATGGGCTTCCTCTACGGCATGGTTCCCACGCTCGACCGCCTCTATCCGGACGAGTCCGACCCCAAGCAGCTCGCTGCTAAGAAAGAGGCTTACCACCGTCACATGGCGTTCTACAACTGCACCCCGCAGACGAGCGCCTTTATCCTGGGCCTCACCGCCTCCATGGAGGAGGAGTACGCCAAGGATCCCGAGAACTTCAACCCCGATTCGATTAACGCGGTCAAGACCTCCCTTATGGGCCCGCTTTCCGGCATCGGTGACTCCTTCTTCCAGGGCACCATCCGTGTTATCGCCTTTGGTCTGGGCGTTCAGCTGGCTCAGCAGGGCTCCATCATGGGCCCGATCCTGGCCATGCTCATCTCCATCGTCCCCTCTGTGCTGATCACTTGGTTCGCAGCCAAGATGGGCTATCAGGGCGGCCACGAGTACCTGAGCAAGCTTCAGGGCGGCGACCTCATGGAGAAGCTCATGTATGTCTGCGGCATCGTGGGTCTTATGTCCGTAGGCGGCATGATCGCCACGCTGATCGGCGCCACCACCCCGCTGCAGTTCGCTGAGGGCACCGTCGTTATCCAGGACATCCTGGACGGCATGATGCCCCAGATGATCTCCCTTGGCCTCACCGGCCTTATGTACTGGCTCATCAAGAAGAACGTCAACACCGGTTGGCTTCTCGTGATCGCCATCGTGGGCGGCATCGCCCTCTCCGCGGCCGGCATCCTGGCCTAGTCGCGACCAAGCGTCTAACCGCTTTCCCCCGGGGGCCTGCCTGGCATCCCATACCCCAGGCAGGCTTCCATCCCCAAAATGCGACAATGGGACAGTCCCTTTGTCGCATCCTCAACGGGCCGGCGACTCGGTCCAAATCACGGTAACCCTGCGAGCGCCCGGCAATGTGGCGCCGCAAAAATCGAAAGGAATGTGTCAGATGTACGAGATCGACCTTAACCTCCCTAAGCAGATCGTCGCTGACGTCCTGTCCAACCACGAGATCCACAGTGTCGCCTTCGTCGGCTGCGGTGCTTCCATGTCCGACCTGTACCCCGCCAAGTACTTCCTGGCCAACAACACGGACAAGCTGAACGTTCAGATCTTCACCGCTAACGAGTTCAACTATGACACGCCTTCCTGGGTCAACGAGCACACCTTCGTGATCACCTGCTCCCTCGGTGGCTCCACGCCCGAGACCGTCGAGGCCAACAAGACCGCCAAGAAGCACAACTGCCCGGTCGTCTCCCTCACCAACAAGGCTGGCTCCGCTCTGACCGTCGACGCCGACTACGTCATCGTTCACGGCTTCCACGCCAACTTCGCTGCCAAGTGCGAGAAGCCCGGCTATGCCATCGCTCTTGCTCTCGAGATCCTTCAGCAGACCGAGGGCTATGACAAGTACGACGACATGATCACCGGCCTCACCAACGTCTTCGATCTCTGCGAGAACGCTGCTCAGTCCTGCAAGAAGCTAGCCAAGAAGTTCGCTGAGGACTTCAAGGACGACAAGATGATTTACTTCATGGCCTCTGGTGCCTCCGAGAAGATGGCTTACTCTCACGCCGCCTTCCTGTTCACCGAGATGCAGTGGATCGACGCCGCCGCCTACAACACCGGCGAGTACTTCCACGGCCCGTTCGAGGTTTCCACCGAGGGTAAGCCCTACGTCTTCTTCATGTCCGATGGCGCTACCCGTCCGATGGACGCCCGCGCCCTCACCTTCCTTGAGCGCATGGGCGCCAAGGTCGCTCTGATCGACTCCAAGGACTACGGCCTGGCTGACGCCGTGCCCGCGAGCGTCGTCACCTACTTCAACCCGCTGCTGCACCTCGCCGTTATGCGCGAGTACGGCAACCAGATCGCCGAGGCCCGTCAGCACCCGCTGACCATGCGTCGCTACATGTGGAAGCTTTCCTACTAATCACAAGTAAGTAGACCTTACGGGTTGATTGAGAGGGGATGGGGTTTGCGCCCCGTCCCCTTTTTTGCTCTTGGGAGGGCACGCCTGTCGCGTCGCAAAACCCAGGATAAAACCTACCAAAATAAACCTGTCTCTATTTGGCAGGTGGGAGGAGATGCGTATGATCAAAGCAGTGCTGTTTGACATGGACGGCGTGCTGGTCGATACCGAGTGGTTCTACAACCGTCGTCGCGTGGCGTTTATGGAGGAGAAGGGGTTCCACTTTGACGAGATCCCCGATCTTTCGGGGTCTAACGAGCCGGCCATTTGGGAGGCGCTGGTGCCCGACGATGTTGAGCTGCGCGAGCGCCTTCGCGTGGAGTACAAGCAGGTCTACAGCCCGGACCACCCCGTTCCGTATGCCGAGCTGCTCAACGAGCAGACGGAGCCGGTGATGCGCGCACTGCACGAGCGCGGCGTGAAGTGTGCCATCGCGAGCTCGTCTTATCGTGAGCTCATTGACGAGCTGGTAGAGATTGCCGGTATCGCCGATGTGCTGGACTACACCATCAGCGGTCACGAGTGCAGTGCGTTTAAGCCCGACCCCGAGATCTACCTGCGTGCCATGGAGGCGCTGGGGGTGGAGCCTGCCGAGTGCCTGGTTATCGAGGATTCGCCTTTGGGGATCGAGGCTGGCAAACGTTCCGGCGCCCGCGTCCTGGCACTGCGTCCGCACGAGGGCGTCAACCTCGATCAATCGCGAGCCGATGCCGTTATTGATAATCTGACCGACATTTTGGCCGCTTTGTAGTGTCAATCCGCCGCGAGAAGCACGGGTTCAAACGTTTTTTGCGGTGGACTGGCTCAATTTGGTTTCGATTTTGATCCGTTTGGCTTCGATTCGGACTAAGTGAGTAGACTTTTTGGCGCAGGCCGAGCACAATGCATATCTTCCTTTGTAAAACCGCAGGTCACAGGGGTGGCGGTTTTGGGTGTGCTCGGCAGATCGTAAAAAGTCTACTCACTTGGAATTTTGCCCTTTGGTCGTGGGGGTTGCTGGTCCCGTTTTGGTTGTCGAGGGAGGTTGAATTGAAGCGCCCCCGCACGCTCCATGCTACAATCGCGGGCATGCCTCACAACTAGATCTGCCTTCGAAAGGAGCCTCCGTGGCGAACGCCATCGATCAGCTCACGGACCGCGTGCTCGTGCTCGGCCGCCTTACCATCGTCCGTCGCGCCATCACTGCCGTGGCGGTCACCATATCTGCCATTCTTCAAACGTTTCTGATCCAGGCGTTCATTCAGCCCGCCGACCTGCTTCCGAGCGGTCTCACCGGTGTCGCGGTCCTGCTTGATCGCGTTACCTCGCTCGGCGGCGTTCACATCGACATCTCGCTCGGTATGCTCGCGCTCAACATCCCCGTGGCGCTCCTATGCTGGAGCGGCATTAGCAAGCGCTTCGTCATCTTCTCGATGATGCAGGTCGTGCTCTCGTCGCTGTTCCTCAACATCTTTCACTTTGCCCCGTTTTTGGGCGACAAGATCATGCTCATCATTTTTGGCGGCGTGGTCTCGGGTCTGGGCGCTGCCATCGCGCTTAAGTCCGGCGCATCCACCGGCGGTACCGACTTTATCGCGCTGTGGGTCTCCAACCACACGGGCAAGACCATCTGGGGCGTCATCTTTGGTTTCAACTGCTTTATCCTGGCGATCTTTGGTTTTATGTTTGGCTGGGACAAGGCGGCGTATTCCATCGTGTTTCAGTTTATTTCGACCAAGACCATCGACAGTTTCTATCGTCGTTACGATCGCGTGACGCTGCAGATCACGACGCGCAAGGCGGACGAGGTCATGACCGCCTATGTTGACCATTTTCAGCATGGCATTAGCTGTGCCGAGGTCATTGGCGGATACAGCCGCGAGAAGATGTACCTGCTGCACGCCGTTGTATCGACCTACGAGAGCCAGGACATTATCAAGCTGGTGTGCGACATCGATCCCGGCGCCGTGATCAACGTGTTCCACACGCTCAACTTTGTGGGCGGCTGGTGGGGCGGTCATGTCGACGAGCCCATGCCCACGGCCGTACCCGATCCCGACAAGCCCGCACGCATGGCCAGCAGGCAGGCGCGTCTCAGCGAGCAGGACAGCCTGCAGCAGGACGACGGCAAGTAGGGTTTTGGCATTTTGCCGGCCCGGCGCAATCCTGTCTGCTTGAGCCTCCCGAAAGCCTCGCTGCTTTCGGGAGGCTCTCGTTTGCCCAGATAAAACCTACCAAAAAGAAGCTGTCGCTTTTTGGTAGGGAGGGTGTATCGTTTTATCAATATGAGGTAACATGAAACTAGACGTTATATACGTATTAGTTATTTCAATATTTCGATAAGAGTGATTAGATATGCCTGCGCCCAAAAATGCACCGCTTTACCAGCAGATTTACGACGAAATCAAGGATGCGATCGAGAAAGGTGTTTATGCACCCAAGGAGCGTATTCCGTCCGAGCTTGAGCTAGCCGAGCAGTACGACGTGAGCCGCATTACGGTGCGCCGCGCCGTCGAGGAGCTGTGTTCCGATGGCTACCTGGTTAAGCAGCAGGGCCGTGGCACCTTTGTTTCCACGCCGCACATCAACCGCCAGTTCCACGCCTCGACGCTGCAGACGTTTACCGCGCTGTGTGCCGACAACGGCATGAAGGCGGGCGCACATGTGGTCGATCGCCAGATTGTGCCGGCACGTCAAAACGAGATGGAGTTCTTTGGCCTGCAAAAGGACGCGCTGCTGCTGCATATTAAGCGCGTGCGTACAGCCGACGGCGAGCCCATCTTTGAGGAGAACATCTTTGTGCCGTTTGACGCCTACCGTGAGCTGTTGACGGCCGATCTTGAGGACAAGTCGATTTTTGCCGAGGTCGAGCGTGTTGGCGGAACGCCGATTGTCTCGGTTGGCTACCGCACGGTCGAGGCCGTTCGTGCCAATACCGAGCAGGCGGCCGAGTTGGGTATTGCTCCGCACGATCCCCTGCTCAACCTGCGTGCCAGCTTTACCGGTCCCAATGGCGAGCCGGTCCTGATGGGTAAGCAGTACTACGTGGGATCGCGCTACGTTATGGTCATGTAAGTTACGCGGTTTTACCAAACCGCGTAACGGCTCGACGCTGCAAACGCCCCTAAGCGGCAATCTGACGTTCAATCGTCGGTCGCGTACCGAAGTACGCTTCCCTCCTCTTTCACGTCACCTTGCTCGCTTAGGGGCGTTTTCGCTCATATGACCCAATCCGCTGTCAAGAGCCACAATGGCCCCGCCGACC
>CABUGR010000017.1 GCA_902491135.1 uncultured Collinsella sp.
GCGGACCTTCGTGCCGATGCGCTCACCGCCCGAACGCTCCTGCTGACCGCCATCCTTTCGGTTGCCGCCACCTTGCTGTCGCTACGTACCGCCCAGTTGGAGCGCGAGCAAGAGCGCATGCGCCGCACGCGCGATGAACTGCAAGAACGAGCCCTCGCGCTCGAAGCGCGCAACCGCGATCTTGCCGACCGCCAGGACTACGAAGTCGAGCTCGCGACGCTCGCCGAGCGCGCCCGTATCGCGCGCGAGATCCACGATAACGTCGGCCACCAGCTCACGCGCGCCTCACTGCAGGCCGAAGCCCTTCGCGTGGTCCACGCCGACGAGCCCAGGGTTGCCGCCGATTTCGCCGACGTTAAACGCACGGTTGACGAGGCGCTTCAGCTTGTGCGCACCAGCGTCCACGCGCTCAACGACAACGCCGTCGACCTTTCCGTGCAGCTCGAACGCATTGTCGAAGGCGCGCGCTCGGACGGCGGCCCGCAGATTGAGCTTGAAGTTATGACCGAACATGCGCCCGCAAACGTCGCGAACTGCTTTGCGGCGGTCCTGCGAGAGGCGCTCTCCAACACCATGCGCCACGCTTGCGCCCAGACCGTCACTGTACGATGCATGGAGCATCCGTCGTTTTACCAGCTCATCGTTACCGATGATGGCGCGGGCGCGACCCCGGCGAGCAGCAGCAACGTCGCGGAGGGCATGGGGCTCGCCTCCATGCGCGAGCGCATCGAGGCGCTTGGCGGCACCTTCACCGCCGGCCCGCGTGTCGGCGCCGGCGGCTGGCGCGTGTTTGCCGCCGTTCCCAAACAGCAAGGAGATGAGGACCGATGAGGCTCATCGTTGTCGATGACGACCGCCTGGTGGTCGATTCACTCAAGATTATCCTGGGCGCCCAGCCGCAGATCGAGGTGGTGGGTACCGGCGCCAATGGCGACGACGCGGTCGCGCTCTACGCCGAACACGCACCCGATATCGCACTGCTCGACATCCAGATGCCGGGGCGTGACGGACTTTCGGCAGCACGCGAAATCCTTGAGCGCAACCCTGCAGCACGCGTGGTGTTTCTGACAACATTCTCGGATGACGAGTACATTGTGTCGGCGCTCAAACTGGGCGCCCGCGGCTACCTGATCAAAACCGATGTCGCCGCCATCCCGCCAGCGTTGGTGCAGGTCATGGACGGCAAACGTGTGCTCGAGGGAAAGGCGATCGAAGATGTTGACTTTGACGGGATGGGCAACAAGGCGGGCACGCCTCGCCGTCCCGCCGCCTTCGCCAGCCTAACCGACCGCGAATTCGAAGTCGCTGAGCTCATCGCCCGCGGCCTCGACAACAAGGAGATTGCCGCCACCGCCTATATGGGCGAAGGCACCGTGCGCAACCACATCAGCTCAATCCTTGCCAAAATGGGCCTGCGCAACCGCACGCAGATCGCCATCGCCTACCTGCGAGGGTAGTTGCCCAAAGACCGAGCCCCCCGGCATAGCAAAATGGCTGCTACCGATTTAATGCCATTTCAAAACTATGCCGGTTTACGGGGCTAAACCCAGGAACCCCGTCCATACTTGCGTTTTTCGAAAAATGACGGCTCGTCTACCTGCGGTTTTATTCTTGCAACTAACGGCATGGTTGGGGGTTCGCGATTCAGCCTCGTAAACCGACATAGTTTTGGAACAGTGGGGTCACATACCGACGCCCCGCAAGCCGTACAGAGCCAAAAATGATCCGTTTTCCTCCGCCCGCGGAGATCGGCTGACGGCGCCCGCCACGAAATCGGCCCATCTACTACGTTTGACTCGATACACCTGACCATAACCGCGTTTCATAAAAACCGCAGGCGTTCTACCTGCGGTTTTGTTTTTGTGTTTTTCAGCATGGTCGGGAACAGGCAGTCAAACGTAGTAAATGGGCCGGTTTCGTGGCGAACCCTTCTCGTCTACGCACAAAAGCGCCGCCACGGAGAAGGGAGATGTCTCCGTGGCGGCTGAGGGTGGGGGTGGGGGCTGCGTTCTGGCTCCCCGCCGGCCGCCCGGGGCCTTTTGGCCCCGGGCACTGCGTGCGTGCCTAACGCTTACGGATACCCCAGACCAAGGCTCCAACGCCGGCCGTGGCAATAACGAATGCCATGAGCAGTGCGGCGGCCTGCTGGTCACCCGTAGTGGGCAGGAAACCCTTGACCGTCTTGACGATGTTCGTCACCGTCTTGGGCGTGCCGGGGCCGGGCGTAGGCGCAGGAGCCTCGGGCTTCTTGTACGTGTTGTTGAACACGATACCCTCGACGCTCTTGTCGCCCTTGGTAAAGGCGATGTTCGCCTTGAGGTTGCCCTCGCCGTCATCGACCACGTTGACGGTCGCGGTAAAGACGGACTTGTCGTAGGTCATACCGGCCTCGTCGCCCCTGACCTCGCTGATGGTGTAGACGTACGTACCGGGCTCGTCGTACTCGAACTTGTCGAAGTTGATCTTGCCGTCGGCGCCGTTGGTGACGGTGGACTCGACGTCCTCGCCAACGAGCTTAAAGCTAAACTCGTTCTTCTTGAGCTCGCGTCCCTCGAGCACCTTGACCGCGCCGATGGAGACTTGCGTAGGCATGGCGTGATACTTGTTGGTAAAGCCAGCCGACTCGGTAGTTCCCTCGAGCTTGTGCGACGCGGTCAGCGTGCCGTCGCCGTTGTCGGATACGGTGGTCACGACGGTGTAGGTCGTACCGTCATAGGCGACGCCCTTGTACAGGCCGAGCGCGTTGGGGCAAGCCTCGCGCAGCGTGTACGTGTGCGTACCGGGCGCCTCGTAGCGGATCGGGCTCAGCGTAACGTTACCGTTGGCGTCGTTGGTGCCGCTGGCGACAACCACGCCGTCCTCGAGCAGCTCAAACGTGAACTCGCCAGCTGCAAGGTCGCGTCCGGTCAGACGCTTAACCGTCTTGACCTGATCGGTCACGGAAGAGTCGGTGGGCGCCACGCCGTACGTGTTGGTGAACGTGAAGTCCGCACCGTCGTCGCCGTTGCGCACGACACTCAGATGTCCGGCACCGTCGTCAGTCACGGTGTAGGAAACTTTGCGCGTGGCGTTGGTGTCGTTGGTCACGCCAGGGGCGCTACCGGACTCGGTCACCGTGTAGGTAAAGGTGTGCGAGCGCGGGCCGGTGGGGGCTGCAGGCTTGGACTCGTCGTTGGACTCATCGGTCTCGGCAGCGTCGGCGTCGACCTCGACCTCATCGGTGTTGGCTTCGGCGTCGCTTAATGCGTCGTCAGAAGCATCGGTCGTCACGCCCAAGGCGCGGTTGAGGTCCTCAAGCGTAAAGTGGATCTTGCCAAAGTCCACGTTGCCGGCCGCGTCGTTGGTTGCGGTCGCGCGCTCGGGCATCGGGGCGCCCGCCTCATCGGCAGTCACGGTAAAGGTGAACTTGCCCGCAATGTCTGCCGGGGTCAGGCCCTCGGCAGCCTGGAGCTTCTTGGTGCCGGCGAGCGCGGCGTCAACGGCATCGGCGCCGTAGACGTTCTCGAACACAGGCTCGACGCCACCGTAGTCAGGCTTTGCCGTCAGGGTACCGTCGCCGTTGTCGACGACGATGACCTTAAAGCTAAAGCTCGACTTCGCGGCGGTAATACCCTTTGCTGCAAGCGGGGACGTGTACTCAAACGCCGTGTAGTTGATGGTCCACGCAAGCTTGGCATCCGTGTCGGTGCGGATGGCGCGGCGGGCGTTTACCAGGTCGGCAAGCATCTCGGTCGTGTAATGCAGCTCGCCAAAGCTCACCTGGCCGTTAACGTTGGTAACGCACGTGCCGCCGATGGCTTCCGTCTCGCCCGCATAGGCGATACCAAAGTAGAACTCGCCGTCGGCCAGCGGACGGCCGGTCAGGGTCTTGGTGGCAACGACCTGAGCAACGGCACCACCAGGTGCATCGGTCGTGGCGCTATAGCTGTTGACGAACGGGACCACGGCGCTCTCGACCGCAGCGGCACCAGTCTCGTACTCGGTTACCAGCGTTCCCTTGTCGGGGTTGCCAGTAACGGTCGTGGTGGCAGTGAGCGTACCGGCACCATCGTCGGCGATAGCGATCGTCACGGTGCGCTCGGCGCTATCGTAGGTGTAGCCGGGCTTGCCGTCGTTCTTCTCGGCCACGGTGTATTTGAAGGTCTTGCCGGCGTCAGCCTGCGTAAACTTGACCTCATGGCCCGCCAGAATGTCAATCAGACCGACCGTTGCCTCTGCCGTCGCAGGAGACTTGAAAGTGTTGGCCCCGGGCAGCAGACCAAGCGCGTTGGCTGAAGCCTCGTCGGCGGGCGTCACGGTAAAGCTAAACTGGCCCTCGGTCATGGGACGTCCGGAGAGGGTCTTGCTGAGCTTAAGGCCGCCGGCCGCGGCGTAATCGAGCTCAGTGCGGTACGTGTTGGTGAAGCGGCCGCTTTCCTTCTTGGTGACGTTGGCGGTCAGGACGCCCTCGCCGTTCTCGGTCACGGCCACTTCGGCGGTCGCGACATGTCCGTCATACGTCATGCCCGCCGCGTTGCCCGCGTTCTCGCGGATCTCATATTTGTAGGTTCCGGCAGCCGTGTAGCGAATCTTGCCGAAGTTGATGGCGGCGATGCCGTCCTTCGCGTCCTTCTTGCTCACGGTTACGGTTGCGGAGTCGGGCAGCGGGGTGCCCTCGGGGGCGGTGATGGTAAAGCTGAACTCGTCCGCATCCGTCCAGTCGCGGCCGTCAATGGCCTTGCTCAGATCAAAGTCGAGCTCTGCATCGAGCGGGATCACGCTGTAGGTATTCTTGAACTCGGCGAGTTCGTCGCCCTTCAGGACATGCTTCGCCTCGAGCGTGCCGTCGCCGTTGTCGGTGATGGTGGTCTCGATGGTGTATTCGGCGGTGCTGTAGGTGATGCCCTTGCTGGTGGTTCCGCCGTTGACCTCGCGCAGCGTGTAGGTGTGCTTGCCGGGTTTGTCGTACTTGACGGCGCCCATCGTGATCTTGCCGTCGGCAGCGTTGGTGCCGGTGGCGACGACATCGTTACCCTCGACGAGCTCGAAGGAGAACTCGCCGGCAGCAAGCTCGCGGCCGTCCAGAACCTTGGTCGCGGTGATCTGGTCGGTGACGCTGAACTCACCAGGATTCGGCTTATAGCTGTTGCTGAACTTCGCCTCGTCGTCGCCCTTCAGGACATGCTTCGCCTCGAGCGTGCCGTCGCCCTTGTCGGTGATGGTCGTCTCGATGGTGTAGGTCTTGCCATCGTAGGTGATGCCGTTGCCGGCGTCGCCCGGGACCTCGCGCAGCGTGTAGGTGTGCTTGCCGGGCTCGTTGTAGGTGATCTCGCTCATCGTAATCTTGCCGTCGGCAGCGTTGGTGCCCCTAGCGACAACCTCGTTGCCCTCGACGAGCTCGAAGGAAAACTCGCCCTCAGTCATGTCGCGCCCGGTCAGGTACTTGGTCGCCTTGATCTTGTCGGTAACGCTGGAATCCTTGGGCGTCACGTTATAGGCGTTCTCAAAGGTCGCCTTCTCGTCGTTTTGCAGCTTATGCTCCACGCTGAGGGTGCCGTCGCCGTTGTCCTTGACGATGGTCACAATAGTGTACTCAGCGGTGCTGTAAGTAATGCCGTTTTCGGTGGTGCCGGCCTTGGTCTCGCGCAGCGTGTAGGTGTGCTCGCCAGTCTCAGTGTAGGTGACGGGATCCATCACGATCTTGCCGTCGGCATTGTTGGTGCCGGTGGCGACCACGCTATTGCCCTCGACGAGCTCGAAACGGAACTCGCCAGCCTTGAGGTCGCGCCCGGTCAGTGACTTGGTCGCCTTGATCAGGTCGGTGACGCTGGAGTCCTTGGAGCCAGGCCTGTAGGAGTTGGTGAACTTCGCCTCGTCGGCGCCCTTCAGCTTGTGCTCTACGCCGAGCGTGCCGTCGCCGCTGTCCTTGACGACGGTCTCGACGGTGTAGGTCTTGCCGTCGTAAGTGATCCCGTTGCTGGCGTCGCCCGGGACCTCGCGCAGCGTGTAGGTGTGCGTTCCGGCCTTGGTGTACTCGATGGCGCTCATCGTGATCTTGCCGTCAGCGGCATTCTTGCCGGTGGCGACGATCTCGGCGCCCTCGCCCTCGCCCTCGACGAGCTCGAAGGAGAACTCGCCGTCCTTGAGGTCGCGGCCGTCCAGAACCTTGGTCGCGGTGATCTGGTCGGTGACGCTGGAGCTAGACGGCGTCACGTTGTAGGAATTCTTGAACTCGGCGGTCTCGGCGGGCTCGGCGCCCTGCAGCTTGTGCGTAGCACTGAGCGTACCGTCACCGTTGTCGGTGATGGTGGTCACGATGGTATAGGTCTTGCCGTCGTAGGAGATGCCGTTGCTGGCGGTTCCGCCGTTGACCTCGCGCAGCGTGTAGGTGTGCTCGCCTGCCGCGGTGTACTCGACGGCACTCATCGCAATCTTGCCGCGAGCGTCGTTGGTGCCGGTGGCGACAACATCGTCGCCCTCGACGAGCTCGAAGTTGAACTCGCCGTCCTTGAGGTCGCGGCCAGCCAGGACCTTGGTCGCGGTGATCTTATCGGTGACGCTGAAGCGCTTGGGAGTCAGATTGTAAGCGTTCTTGAACTCGATGCTCTTAACGTCCTCGGCACCCTTCAGCTTATGCGTAGCCACCAGCTGGCCCTTACCGTTATCGCTGATGGTCGTCACGATGGTGTAGACGTTTTCGTCGTAGGTGATGCCACCAGCGTTGCCCTTGACCTCGCGCAACGTGTAGGTGTGCTGACCGATCTCGGTGTACTCGATGGGGCTGAACGCAACGTTGCCGTTAGCGTCATTCTTTACAGTCTCGATAAGCTCCGAGCCCTCGCCCTTAACCTCGCGCAGCTCAAAGCTGAACTCGCCGGCTGTAAGGTCGCGCCCGGTCAGGACCTTGGTTACGTCAATCTTGTCGGTAACGCTGGACTCAACAGGATTCGTAGTGTAGGTATTCTCGAACTTGGCCTTGCCCGAGGTCACCTCCACCTCAGCGCTGAGCACGCCCTTCTTGTCGGGCGTCACCGTCACGGTAATCTCCGCAACGTTCCCGCTGTAGGCGATGCCATCGACCGTGGTCCCGGCGTTCTTTTCGCTGACTTTGTAGACATACGTACCGGGTTCGGTGTATTCGATCGTGCCGAAGTTAATGGCAGCCTTGCCCTTGTCCAGGTCAGCATTGGTCACGGACACAGCCACGGGCGCAGTCGCGGACTCGGGCATCGGGGCGTTGCCCTCGGACGTCAGCCTAAACTCAAACTTGTCCTCATCCGTCCAGTCGCGGCCCACGAGCACCTTGGTCAGGCCAAAGTCTGCCTTGGTATCCACCGTCGCCGGCGTCATGTTGTACGCAAAGCTAATCTTGCCGTTGTTACCCAGGTGAACGTCAACCTCCGTGGCGTTGTTGTTCCACTTGGGGTTGAGCACGTCGGTCACGGTGCCGGTGAGGTTACCGCCCACGCTCTCCTTGGTGGTGTGGAGCTCATCAATAAAGGCCAGACGTGCGGTTCCCTTGCTAAACGACAGGTTTCCACTCGCGTCGCGCACGACGGCGCCCTCAAAGTTCGCAGCGTCTTCACCGGCAAACTCAATAACAGCAGTACGGGATTCGGCCTTTCCGTCTGCGCCCAGCGCCTCAAACTCATCCTTGTAGTAATACTTGCTGCCGACAGGCAGCGAACCCGTTGCAGGCGTCGTGCAGTTCTTATCCGTGTAAATGGGGGTCTGCTTCTGGAAATAGTAATAGCGGTTGGTGTCGGCAGGCTCAAAGTTCGCGATCGTATCGCCCAGCGCGCCAGCGTTCCACTTGTTCGCGTAGAAGTTAACGGTCTTGGAACCGTTCTCCGCGGTGGTCGTATTGCTCTTGATGTAGTCCTCGAGCCCCTTTACGTTCTTGGGCGTAAAGAGGTTATCGAGCGCTTCTTTCTTAACGCTCGAGGTGTAGTTCACCTGGATGGGCTCAGTATTGTCGACCGTAAGAACACCATCGGTGATCTTAAAGTGGCGCAGCGGAATCAGCGACGCGGGGATCTTGACCGTCACGATATCGCCGTTCTGGGGCTTGCCCTCTTCGGCATGCTGAACGGTGATGACCAGGTTCGCAGCGGCACCAGAAAATGTGTAGGTGTCGACGTTACCCTCAGGCTTCTTTGACGGTTTTTCAAACGTCTCGCCGCCATACACGACGGACGTAAAGTTGTCGACCTGCATAAAGTCGCCCAGCTCATCGGTAAACGTGATGTAGCCGGACTTATGCTCGCCATAACCGCTGTGAACTTCTGTCGGGTAACCAGTTTGGATAATGCTTCCCGAGATCTCTTCGAAGATTTTCTCGAGCTCAGAGGCGCTGGTTGCCGACTTGTAGTAGTCGGAGTTTTCCGCACGCGTGCCATAGTCGATGACCCACTCGCCCCAGAAAGAGATGCTTGACGTGGCACCAGGATAGTTGCTCGACACAGCATGCATGAACTTGTTCACTTTGCTCGTGCCTTCAGCTGTGGGGTCGGCGCTGGGATTTGCTCCGTTAAAGATGCCAATAGTATAAATGTCGGCACCATTAGCTTTGAGGCTCTTGGCGCTAGCGATGGCGCTATCGGCAACACTTGCCTGGAATCCCCTTGAACTCGTAGGTGAGCCATCGGTAAAGAACACAACAATCTTCTTGGCATCTGCACGACCAGAATTAATAGTAATGTTCTCGGCCAGCTCCAGACCATAGTCGGCTTGCGTGGAACCGGCAGGATTGATGTTGCCAACCGTGTCCTTGAGGCTATCCGCATCCTTGCCCTTGCAGGACGTCAGGTTCTTCATGGTCTGCGAGTAGTTGTAGGTGTACCGTCCATCACGATAAGTGTCGTTGCCGACCTTATCAGTCTTCTTCTTGCCCGCAAACTTTACGATGGCAACCCGATGCCGCTTGGACGCATCTGTAATGCTTTGGTTTTGCGCGGCGATGGCGTCAATAAAGGTATTGGCGGCCGTCTTTAGCGCATCGATGCGCTTTGTGTTGTCGCCCGTGCCCATAGGGTCGTCCATCGAGCCAGAAGCATCCAGCACCATCACGATGTCGAGCGGCTTGCCGGAAATCGTCGTATCGGATGTCGAAGAGATGGCAGACAGCGTGGTCAGGAAATCCGAATCCCCGCTCTCGACTGCCTTGACCGTCTTGTCGGTCCAGATTCGGCCGACGTTTTGAGTTGTCACTTCTTTGCCGTCATAGCCGCCGGCCCAGAACTTCCAGTAGTTGCTGGTGTCGGGGTCGACGACCTTTCCGGTCATTGTCGGTCCGTCCATTCCGGTGCTGGACCTGGCGTTGGCCTCGGGCAGCATGGCGAATGCTGCAGCCGGCAGCACTAGCACTACGGCTAGTATCACCGACAAGAGGCACCTCGTGTACTTACTCATCGCGTCTCCCTTCTCGCGGTCTCAGACCTTGCAACAGCCTAAAGTTACGAAATGAGACACAATTTGGGCAGGTGACACATGTTCCAGATTCTATTTTGGGCGTGAGACAAATGTCTCACCAAAGTTGAGACACGGCGTTTTCGCAGGAAAACGGGTGCGATTCAAGATTGACGGGACAAAAGGGCCCGTTTTCCTCCATCCCCGAGGGAGCAGTCGATGGCGCTCGCCAGAAAACTAGCCCATCTACTACGTTTAGTCCG
Source organism: uncultured Collinsella sp. (assembly GCA_902491135.1). Taxonomy (GTDB): domain Bacteria; phylum Actinomycetota; class Coriobacteriia; order Coriobacteriales; family Coriobacteriaceae; genus Collinsella. The sequence goes on from CABUGR010000017.1 coordinate 9,651, forward strand.
GTACCCCCGACCATAACCGCGTTTCATGAAAAACCGCAGGTGCTCTACCTGCGGTTTTTATTTCGCATTACTTGCCATGGTTGAGGGCAGCGGCTTAAACGTAGTAGATGGGCCCATTTCGTGGCAGACGGGTCACGTGGCAGCCCTCGCAAGGCCAAAATGATCCGTTTTCCTCCGTCCCGGGGGGGGATCAAAGGCTGTTACGGATATGGTGCCATTTCAAAACTATGCCGGATTGCTACGATAAAAACGAGGTCGCCGATCACGCGCGACTTTTTCGCAAAACTGCGAGCCGTCTACCTGCGGTTTTTGTTTTGCCAAATGCGGTGTGGTTGAGGGTAGGCGATTTATCGTAGTAAACCGGCATAGTTTTGTTCGCGGAGGCTTAGCCGCGCGTTCACGCGCGGGGCCGATGGGGCATTTTTGCCCCGCCGGCCCCTATTCCAGCTCAATTCCAGCGCTACTCCGGCTTAGTTTCTACCGTGGGAGCCTTGTTCGCCGCGACTGGAGTGCGGGCGGTATCCATAGTCAGGCAGTGCTTGGGGCAGCTTTCGATGCACTCGCCGCACACCACGCAGGCATACGGGTCAATCGACCAGGTGCCGCCTTTGCGATCGACCGCGAGCGCGCCCGCCGGGCAGCGACGCGCGCACATCCCACAGCAAATGCACACGTCCATGTCATTGACGATATGCCCGCGCAAGCGCTCAGGCGCCGCCAGCTTCTCCTGCGGATAGCACACCGTGACCGGCTGCTTGACCATAGAACCTAAGGCCGTCTTGGCAAATGTCAGTAAACTCATGCCGCGCCTACCTTTCCGTGCAGCTAATTGCAGGGGTCGATGGTCAGGATAATCATGGGCACGTTGGCAAGGAGCACGCCCTGCAGCGCATGTGTCAGACCCGCAAGGTTCTGCGACGTCGGCGTGCGCACGCGAAAACGGTCCAGATTCTTGGTGCCGTTGCCGCGCACATAGTAGTACGCCTCGCCGCGCGGCTGCTCAATCACAACC
>CABUGR010000018.1 GCA_902491135.1 uncultured Collinsella sp.
CGACCGTGCGCGCGAGGGCGTGCGCCGCGTGTTGGACGATGCCTGCGCCGCAACGGGCTGCACGTACGATCTCGATTTTGCCGAGGGCTATCCGCCAGTCGATAACGACCCCGAGCTGTTTGCCTGCATTGCGCCCGCCTTGTCCGAGCTGCAACTTGTGGACGAGCCGCTGCTGATCGCCGAGGATTTTGCGTTCTATCAGCGCCATCTGCCGGGCGTGTTCTTCTTGCTGGGCACGGGCGTGCCGGAGGGTCAAGAAAACCCGAGCGATTCGGATGGCTGTCCCGCCTATGCTACGAGCGCTCTGCATACCGATACCATGCTCTTTGACGAGGAAATCCTGCTCAAAGGCCTCGATGTCTACAAACGACTGCTTTCGCTTGGTTAATTGACGAAGGATGTTTGCTCTAGAACATACGAACAGATGTACGGTATAATAGAGATGTAAGTCTATAGAAACGTTTGACGTTATTAACGTAAGGCGATACTATGATTGCATCGTAATGAGCGCTATCGGGTCTGTTTTGAGTGGAGACAGGGGATGGCTTGGAATGTCGAAATCGTCGATTATCACAAGTGATGAGACTGCGCCCGATCTGCTGTCGCCGGTGACTCCTGGTGAGCTTCTCAAAGAGGAATTTCTTGTTCCTATGGGCATTTCTCAATATCGCCTTGCTAAGGAGACCGGGATTCCGGCTCAACGCATTGGGCAGATTATCTTGGGAAGGCGTCGCGTGACGGCCGACACCGACCTTCGCCTTTGCCGCTACTTTGGCCTGACGGATGGTTATTGGCTGCGCGCCCAGATAGCGTTTGATCTCGAGGCGGAGAAGAGGCGTATCGAACCGGAACTGGATAAGATCGTTCCCGTTCAGCAGGCCGTTGCGTTGTAGCGCTCAAAGATGTTGAGGTTGGAGTGACGATGGAACAACGCCGACAATCTGCCGTTTATAGTCCCGGTGGATGCGGGTGCGGCTTGCTCTTACTTCCGGTTATTGCTGTTAGCATTGGCGTTATGTTTGCGCTTGCCGGGCTGGCCGCAGCGGCGCTCGTGCTGTTGATTGTGGCTATTGGCGTGACGATTTGGCTCTGCCGCAATCGCGAGCAACGCCGTGCCGATGGTCAGACCAATGTTGGATGGACCATCTTTTTGGTTATTGCCTATCTGCTGAGCATCAGTTACTTGGCGTTCTTTATCCTGCTGCTCATTAGCACCTTTACCGGGGAATCCGTCACGGTGGGCTAGGCTTCGACAAGCTTCTTGAGGGCGAAACGAAAAGGGGCCGGATGGGGCATGTTGTTCAAGACGGAGTGCGACGCGCGGGCGGCAAGAAGATCGCGATTCCCATCGGCAAGCAGGACGCGACCGTCTTCCGCAAGGTGATGAGCGCAAAAGACGCCATCTAAGAGTTCGCGCCGGCGCTAGGGACGGCCGATCAGGAGCGGGCGCTGCGTATTGCCCGAGTGCGGGCGAGACGGATGGTGGCGTGGATGATTCGCACTTATCTTCCTTACTTTCGGATTATTCACCAAAAATAGCTGTGCGGGCACAACACGAACAATCGCCAAACAAGGCATAAACACGGGCGCGGGGCTTATCGGCTTCGTGCTCTTCTTCGCTATAAGAAACGACAACAGCAGAGCGGTTAGCCGAGCGCTAATTTTCGTCTGGAAAGCGAGTGGTATGATTCGACCTACAGGCTTTTCAAACTGAAACGGCGGAATTAACATGGGAAATGTTGTTATAACGCTCAGGGATTTGATGCCGGTGGCGCACCCAGAGAAGACAAAGATCAAATTCAACATGAACGCTGGCGACGTGAACGTGCGCGCGTACGACATGCTGCTGAAGGACACCTCGACCCCCGAGAAGACCGATAGCGGCTCGCGATGGTACGAGATGAACGCGTGGAGGAGCGCGACGGGACAAGCGAATAACAACCTCAACCATGCGGATTACCTGCTCTCGTTCGCACAGTACTACACCTACGGGCCCGAGTACTTCATCTTCGGCGGCATGCACAAAGTGGAGAAGGCAGTACCCGAGGTGCTGGGCGGCGTGGGCTACAAGTTGACGCTTCTTCCCGACTACGAGGCCTACATCAAGCGCCTCATCATCAAGTTGAAGAAGCCTATCGGGCGCGACATCTACAACAAGTTCTACGAGAACACGATGCACGACTTCGAGCCCGTAGTGTACGAGTACTCGATGAGCCTGGGCAACGTTGCCCCTTTCCCTGGCTACAAGTACGTGTGCATCGACCACAAGACCTTGCGGGCCGTTATCGCCAGCGTGGGCTCCGACTGGTACTGGGCGCTGGACAACGTGAAGGGCGTCTACTGCATCACCGACACCGCGACGGGGAAACTCTACGTGGGCTCGGCCTCGGGCGATAGCAAGAAGGACGCGGGCGCGGACTTGGGTATCTGGCAGCGCTGGAGCGCCTATGCCAACCCCATGGACCCGACTGGCGGCAACAAGGAGTTCAAGGCCATCGTGGCCGAGCACGGAATTGGGTACATCATGGAAAACTTCACCTACTCCATCCTAGAGGTGTGCGACACCAAGATGACCACCGCCGAGGTGTGCGAGCGCGAGAGTCACTGGAAAGACGTGCTTTGCTCGCGCAAGTTCGGCATGAACTGGAACTAGGTGCGCGCCATGGGCTTGTTACGGACGGTGAGGGACTGCGTGTACGGCATGGCCGTGGGCGATGCGCTCGGCGTGCCCTACGAGTTCAGGCCGCGCGACAGCTTTGCCTGCACGGACATGGTGGGCCGCGGCACGCACAACCAGCCTGCGGGCACATGGAGCGACGACACGTCCATGGCGCTCGCGCTGTGCGACAGCTACCGCGAGCTGGGCGATATCAATTGCGACGATATCCTCGTCAAGTTCCGCAAATGGATAAACGAAGGCGCATACACCGCCGACGGGAATGTCTTCGACTACGGCAACGCCACCAGGCAGGCGCTCGATACGGGTTGCGGGCTCACAAGCGAATACAGCAAGGGCAACGGCTCGCTCATGCGCTGCCTGCCTATGGTGTTCATGGAATGCTCCGACTGCGACATAAGGGAGGTCAGCGCGATCACCCACGCTACCGACGACTGCTGCCAGGCCTGCGTGGACATGATCGCCTATGCCCGCGAGGTGCTTTACAGCGGGCACGCCGGCTGCGAGAGTGAGGACAGAGCTGGTGCCAGCGGCGGCTACGTGTGGGATACTTACCACGCCGCCATCTGGTGCCTAGAACATACCGACAACTACCACGACTGCGTACTGACCGCCGTGAACCTGGGCGACGATACCGACACCACGGCTTGCGTGGCCGGTGGATTGGCCGGCATCCTGTACGGATACGAGGGCATTCCGACCGAGTGGTTAGAGGCCTTGCGCGGCAAGGACGTGATTGAGTCTTATTTGTTCGGCGGGGTTTACGGTGATGACCTGTGCAGGTTCGTTAAGCGCTTCGAGGATTCGCTGGACGGTCCCACCCGCGACTTCCACGCGTTGGCCCATGACATGTTCGGCCTGGGTTGGCACATGGACTGTGGCGAGGCCTTTGCCGGGGCATATCCGCGCTCCGGTACGGCCGAAGGACTGCGAGAGGACATAGACACCATAGACGACGTTGGGCTTCTGGGCAGCGGCGTCTTCTCTCGGTGGCGCTATATAACGCACTGGAAGTACGATAGCGTGCCTGATGAGGACGATCTGGAGTGGTTCAGGCTGGCGCTCGGGAGGCTTCGCGAGCTGGCATAGGGGTGCCGTGATTTGAATCGCTTGCCTGAGGTGGCTGATGCCGACTTAAAGCACGGGGAGATATACCGCAGCGCTATTGCTTTATTGCCTGAGTGATCTTAGGACCATACCTTTTATTCGATAGCGGGGCGGCGGAATCGTCGAACACAATGCGCGCGTTATCTTCGCGGGCGGCCCCCTCATGGGCATCTTGCAGGTGAGAGGGGTGCGGCTAATGTCGGCCAGAGGCGCGGCAAGGGCGCTTTGGCATCAAGCTGCAGCCTCAATCACCGCTCCATCTGAACAGGCATCTTCTCAATCCAGTACCAATCTGGCTTACAAACCCCCATTAGCTCCCAGCTAATGAATTTGAGCTCGCTGCCTTCTACGATGTGCTGTGTGCCGGCGCGGTAGCCGGATCGTAGGAAGGATGCATGATGAATAAGCTCGAAAACGAAGTGCTGCTGAGCCGTCGCGCTGCACTTGGCGCATTCGCCACCGTCGCTTTGGGGACTGCCGGTCTTCTTGCCGGTTGCGGTAGCGACAAGGCGACCGTCACTGAGGACGCCGACGATGGTGACAAGAAGGAAGAGACGAAGAAGGAAGAGCAGCCTACGACTGACCTGGCTGTTGGTCTTTCTGTCGTCGTCGATTCCGTCCAGCCCGGTCTCACAAATTTTGACGGTTCGACCATGACGGGCATTCACGTCACGTACGTCAACAATGGCGATGAGGGCGCGGACTACAATATCTACGACTGGAAGGGCGAGGACGCCAACGGTGCTCAGCAGAACCAGGGTTATTACAGCGAGGGCTCCGATGAGCTGCAGTCTGGCACCCTTGCCGCCGGTGGCTCCGTGGCGGGCAATATCTACTTTGATGGTGACATCAAGAAGGCTCTCTATTTTGCCAACATGTTTGATAAGTCCGCGACTGCGAGCTGGGTGCTGGCCTAACATGTCGCTACCGTTGCGCCGTATGGGGGGTGAGGTCATATGCCCGATAAAAAGCTGACTGACGAGTTACTCAATGAGCTTCTCGACGCGCCAAACATCGATGGCTATATCAAGGAACACGACTTTGCCGCCCCGTCGCTTTCGGACTACCTTAAGCAGCTGTTGCAAGAGAAGGGGCTCGAGCGTTCGCGCGTGGTGCGTATGGCCGACCTCAACGAGACCTTTGGCTATCAGATCTTTACCGGTTCGCGCAATCCGAGCCGCAATAAGGTGCTGCAGATTGCCTTTGCAATGGCGCTGTCGATGAAGGAGACCAACCGCGCCCTGACGGCTGCCGGAGTGAGCGTCCTCAACTGCAAGGACCGTCGCGATGCAATCATTATCTTTTGCATCGACCGTGGCTGTAGCCTCCAAAAGGTCAATGAAGAGCTGTATCGCTTTGGCGAGGAAACGGTGAGTTAGTGGCCGATGGCTGAGCCGGTGGTGTCACCGGAACACCATGCAAACGAACGGGGTGCGGACACCATGGGGTGTCCGCACCCTGCGTTATGATGGACGCCATGGATACTCAGAGCCCAACATATTCCGATGACGAGCTGACTGCTTCACTTGTCGAGCATTTGGCGTCGCTCGACCGCGATGACAGCTATCGTGTGGAGCGCGTGCTCAAGTGCTCGGATGTCGAGACGACCGAACTCGTCTATTTTGAGGGCTCTGGCGGTGGGTCTCTCGGTCCCTTTGTCCGCAAGCGCATTGATGCTTCGGTGCAGATTGGCGGAGCATATGAGCGCCTGTTTGCGACCCAGCGCGCCGGTCGTCGTTTTGAGCACTTACCCCGAATCGTCGATTGTCGCCGTGTGGGCGACGAGCTTGACGTGGTGATGGAGTATGTCGAAGGCGAGACACTCGAGGCGTTGGTGGGACGCCTGGGGGCGACGCCCGATTATGCCCGCGGGCTGTATCCCGTTCTGTGTGAAGCGGTGGGCGAGCTGCATGCTGGTTTTGCAGCTGCGGGGGAGCCGGGGGTGCCGGTGATCCATCGCGACCTTAAACCCTCGAACATCATCGTATCGGGCGTGAGGTATGCGGCCGATGCAGGCATGACCTTCTCGTCGCTGGTGATTATTGACCTGGGAATTGCGCGCGTTTGGCGCGATGGCGCCGACGCCGACACCGTCAAGTTTGGCACGCGTTCCTATGCGCCGCCCGAGCAGTTTGGGTTTGGGCAAACGAGCGTCCGCAGCGATATTTACGCGCTTGGCGCGCTGCTGTTCTTTTGCCTGACGGGGGCTGATCCCAAACCGGGGCGTGACATGCGCGAGCAATGCGAGGCGCACGGCATTCCCGTTCCGCTGGCGGATGTGATTTGCATGGCGATGGCGCTCGATCCCGCCAAGCGCTTTGCGAGTGCAATGGCACTGGGGCATGCTGCGCGTGCGGCGTATGAGCTATGTCTCCCTGCACCGTCACCCGTGACCTTTTCTGCTGCCAGTGTGCCCCGGGTCGCGGTGTCACAGGTGCAGCGGGTACAGCAGCCGGTTGCCCTCACGCTTCCGTCTTCTGCAAACCGGCGTTCGATCGTCTCTCCCGTGATGTCCAAATGCGCGCGTCTGCTCTCGTATATTCCCGAGCCCGTGGGGCGCATATGGAATGGATGCGTCTATGCGACAACATTGTTGCTGCTGATGGGCAGCCATTTTGCGGTATTTACGCCAACGGGCGAAAACCGAAACTATCCAACGTGGTTTTTGGCGCTTGAGTATTTCTTTATGGTCGATGGCCTGGTGCTGCTCATTGCATTCGGAATGCTCGACCGGCGTAGGCTTCGACGTCGCTTTCCCGTGCTCGATCGGTATCGGGGGAGTGCTTTTGTCGAACTATGGTTCAAGGCGCTCGGGTTTATGTTTGCCGTCATGTGCGTCGTCGTCATCATCGGCAACGCGACCGGTGTCGTCTCTTAGATAATCGAAAAGGGCCCCGTTTGGGGCCCTTTTGCAGTTGCACTTAAATACGGTTCATTTGATTGGCAACCTTGTTGTACCAGTCCTGCCACGTGGGCGGGCAGTACTTCTTGGCGGCTGCCGGGGTAAGCGTGGAGCCATAGTTGGCGCCCAGGTAGGCAACGTGGGCGGAGACGCCCTCGCTCCAGCTGCCAAAGCTACGCCAACCGCCGCCGCGGGCGCTCCAGCCCCAGGCGTTATAGGAGCCGGCGCAATAGAGGCCCTTGCTGCTCTCGATACAGGCGATGGCGGGGGACCAACGGGGGTCGACACCGGTATTCCAAGCGGCGACGGCAAAGTTATAGCCCTGGCCTGCCATAGGGGAGCCGGCGAGATAATTGTCGATGCGGCTCCTCCCCTCCTTAATGAACGAATCGTAATCGGAGCTACCGGTATTGGAGTTGTTCACCGTGGTGTCGATGGTGGTGTTGGTGTTGGTGGCCTGGCTGCTGGAATTGCTGCCGCTTACGCCCTCGCCCGAGAGCTTCTCGGCGGCAGCGGCCTTATCGGCCTCAAGCTTGGCAAGCTCGGCGGCATTTTCCTGCTCGGCTTTTGCCTGCGCCTCGCTGCGGAGCTGCTGAGCCTGCGCCAGCGCATCCTCGGCGTTTTTCTGCTCTGCCTCAAGCTGAGACTTGGCCTGCTGGAGCTCAGCCTTGTTCTGCTCGAGTTCGGTTTGCATGTTATTGAGCTGTTCGATCTCGTCGACGCTCGAGCTCGTGATCTGGTTGGTGTATTTGCAGGTCGTGATGAACTCACCCAGGCTCTGTGCGTTGACCAGGAAGCTCACGATGGGATTGGTGCCCTTCTGATACTTGTACAGATCGCGCATGGCGGAGCTTGCCTTGGCCTGCTGCTCGGGAAGCTTGGCCTCGATTTCCTCGATGCTTGCCTCATTGGAGTCAATCTGCTTTTGCAGGTCATCGAGTTTGGTGCGGGCGTCGTTGTAGGCGCTCGTGGCGGCTTCGATCTTCTGCTGGGCTGCGGAAAGCTGGTCCTGCGTTGCCTGCGAGGCGGCATACGCCGCAACGGGGGAGAGCATCGGCGTGGCCGTCAGCGCAACGGCGAGCGCGGCGCTCGTGATGATACGAGCCGGCTTCGACGCAATGAGCGCTGCGGTGCGATGATTCGAATGCTGCATCCAGTCCCTCTGCAATCAATCGTAGGTTATGGTTCGAACGGTATTCTACTACTGCTTTCGACCTCAACTTGAACCTTAAAGGTCCCAAAGGGTCAAGTTGAACTTGAGGCTTTGGCTTTGACCTGCAGTTATGATGAATTGTTGAGAAACCATAGAGTTCAACTTTAACGTTACAGAGCTCTGTTTGAGAGGAGTTTTGGGCTGTAAAAGCCATCTCAACGTGGGGTTTTATAACTACAGCGTGCCCTTCTGGCGAGCCTGCTCAATCTCTTCGAGGGCCTCGGCGGGGGTGAACGAACAGGTGCCGTCGCCGAGTTTGATTACCTGGATATCGTCGCCGGCGTAGACCTCTCCGCCCTTTAGTACCACGACAAAAACGCCCTCGTGGGGAAAGATGCAGTCGCCGGCGAGATAGTAGATGGCACAGCGTGTGTGGCAGACCTTGCCGATTTGGCTGATTTCGACAAGCACCTCGCTGCCAAGCTTGAGCTGTGTGCCCAAGGGGAGCGAGAGCAGGTTGATGCCCCGGGTTGTGAAGTTCTCTCCGAAGTCACCCTTGCGCACATCGAGTCCGCGGGCCTGCGCCGTCTGGATGGACTCTGCGGCCAAAAAGGAAACCTGACGGTGCCAATGCCCGGCGTGTGCGTCGGAGGCGAGGCCAAATTGCTCTATGACGGTGTCGCGTCCATCGTCGACGGGCGACTTGCGCGTGCCCTTGTGTGCCGACGTGTTGATCGAGACGATGCGGGCGGGTCCGTTGTAGGCGTCGTTTGCCGTGCACAGGGGAGCGGTCGCTTTCGCACGTTCCGCCAGCTCGCGCCTCGCGGCATTGAGGATGGGATTATCGGTCGGATGGTCTTGGGGCACGTGTGCGCCTTTCGCTCGAAGATGTCAATACGCTGAATCCTACAGCAACGGTAGGTTCATTGCCCATTGTCATACAACGGTGGGCGCCGTCTTCGTGCTGGACGATTACGTCGATTGCCATAGATACGGTGGAGCTTTGGGTGCCGGCGGCTTGGCACGCTAGAATAAATCAGTTGCGCAAAGACCGCCCGTTGTGTGGGCAGTTCATGATAGGAAGTTTCCATGGCATTGCAATTTACAGAGCGCGAGTTCATTCCCGTGCTGCTCGGTGGCGACATCAACGCCTATTCGGTGGCGCGCGCCTTCTACGAGGAGTACCAGGTCAAGAGTCTGGTCTTTGGCAAGTATCAGACGGGTCCCGCCTACCGCAGCCAGATTATCGACTACACGCCCAACGTGGATATCGACACCATGCCCGTGATGCTCAAAACCGTCAACGGCATTGCCCAAGCGCATGCCGACAAGACGATTGTCCTTGTGGGCTGTGGCGATAACTATGTCGCTCTCGTGGCTCAAGCCAAGGATGCTCATGAGCTGGCGGATAACATCGTCGCTCCCTACGCGCCCTACAGCATGCTCGAGCAGTGCCAGAAGAAGGAGATCTTCTACGAGCTGTGCGAGAAGCATGGCGTGCCCTATCCGCACACGTTTACCTTTACCAAGGCGATGCTTAATGCCCAGGGTGAGGCGCCTGCCGAAGTGCTCGACCAGATCGATTTTCCCTACCCGATGATCCTGAAGCCTTCCGACGGCATCATGTGGTGGCAGCACGAGTTCGAGGGCCAGAAGAAGGCCTATGAGATTGCCGACCGCGCCGAGCTGGAACAGGTCATTCGCGACTCGTATGCCAGCGGCTACACCGACGATCTGATCTTGCAGGACCGCGTGCCCGGCAACGACGAGTACATGCGCGTGCTCACCAGCTATTCCGACCGCAACGGTAAGGTGCGCATGATGTGCCTGGGTCATGTGCTGCTCGAGGAGCATCAGCCCCACGGTGTCGGCAACCATGCCTGTATCATTACCGAGCCCAACGACGAGCTCATGGGCGGCGTGCGCAAGTTGCTCGAGGACCTTCACTTTGTGGGCTATTCCAACTTTGACGTAAAGTACGACGAGCGCGACGGCTCGTTTAAGTTCTTCGATTTCAACACGCGCCAAGGCCGCAGCAACTACTACGTTACCAACAGCGGCTTTAACGTTGCCAAGTATGTGGTGGACGAGTATGTGTTCAACCGTCCGTTTGAGCCGGAGTTTGTGACGGCTCAGGACGAGGCCCTGTGGATGGTCGTCCCCATGGGCGTCGTCGACAAGTACGTCAAGGATCCCGAGCTGCGCGCTAAGGTGTATCGCCTGGACAAGGAAGGCAAGGGCGCCGACCCTTCGTTTATGAAGGGCGACTTTGTCTTTAACCGCTGGCTGCGCATGTGGCACACCAAGCTGCGCCACTTTAAGCTGTTCAAGACGTATTACAAGTAGATGAGCGCGGCGCCCGTCCGGTTTGCATCGGGCGGGCGCGGGTATGATACGCGCAATTGCGCAAGCGTCACCAAGGAGGCGGCGATGGAAAAGCTGGGAGTTATCGGCGGCATGGGCGCCGAGGCCACGTCGTATTACTACGACCAGGTGGTGCGTCATACGGCTGCTGCCTGCGATCAGGAACATATCGACATGGTGGTACTCTCCAAGTCGACCATGCCCGACCGCACGCTGGCCATTAAGACCGGCGAGCATGCCAAACTGCTGGCGACCATGAAAGAGTGCGCCCAGGCACTCGAGTCGCTGGGCTGTGCACACATTGCCATTCCCTGCAACACGTCACACTACTTCTATGACCAGATCCAGTCGTTTACGAAGGTGCCGATTATCCACATGCCGCGTGAGTCGGTGCGCTATGCTCTGGCCGGTGCGGTGATGGGGGAGTGTG
>CABUGR010000019.1 GCA_902491135.1 uncultured Collinsella sp.
GTTTGCAGCGTCGAGCCGTTACGCGGTTTGGTAAAACCGCGTAACCACTAGTTTGGTACCTTGACATTGATTTCTCACGCTCCTAAATTGGTTAGGCACAAAACAATTCCACTACCTAACTAAAGAAAGGAGCAACACTAATTCATGTGCGATGAACTTCTTAACCTTTGTTCGCACGAGCCCGGCGGCGACCCGTCACAGCCGGCGGATGTACCCGAAGCGGTTAGCTCGGAAGACAAGCTTGCCAAGCGCATCCTGAGCGGCCTGGGTTTTTGCGGCCATTACATGCATTTTCATGGCGGAGGCGTGTCCGGCAAGGCGCCCATCATCTGCCTGCTGGCCAAGCAGCCCGGCGGCGAGATGTCTCAGCAGGAACTCGGCATGCACTTTGACCTCAAGCCGGGGTCGCTTTCCGAGATCTTGTCCAAGCTCGAGGTCAACGGCCTCATCGAGCGCAGCCGTAACCCCAAGGATCGACGGCAACTCACCATTCGCCTGACCGAAACCGGCCGGGAAAACGCCCGCATCGACCAGGCGGCCCGCATCCGCTTTAGAGAACGGGCCTTTAGCGCCCTCACCCACGACGAGCGCGAGCAGCTCGCCGAAATGCTCGAGAAAATCCGTGTAACCTGGGAGGAACTGGATGATTAAAACCCTCATGGGCAGCATCCGCGACTATATGAAAGTCACTGTTGCCACGCCATTGCTCGTGCTTGGCGAGGTGCTCTGCGAGATGCTGATTCCATTTATCACCGCCAACCTGATCGACGCCATCAAAGACGGCGCCACCGTAGCCGAAATGCTTCCCACCGCGGGCTTTTTGGTGCTCATCGCGCTGACGTCGCTTGCTTTTGGCGCCGCTGCCGGCGTCACTTGCAGCCATGCGAGTTGCGGCTTCGCTAAGAACCTGCGTCACGACCTGTTCTACAAGATCCAGACGTTCAGCTTTGCCAACATCGATGAGTTCTCGAGCTCCTCGCTCGTCACGCGCCTGACCACTGACATCAACAACGTGCAGCAGGCCTTTATGATGATCATCCGTATCGCCGTGCGCGCGCCGCTGGTATTGATCTTCGCCTTTACCATGGCATTTATCATGGGCGGCAGCGTCGCTATGGTCTACCTGGTCATCATTCCGCTGCTGGGCTTTGGACTGTTCTTTATCATCTTTAAGGTGCGTCCCATCTTCTCGCGCGTGTTCCACAAGTACGACGCCCTTAACGAGTCCGTCGAGGAAAACGTCACCGGCATGCGCGTAGTTAAGAGCTATGTGCGCGAAGACTTTGAGAAGGAGAAGTTCGCGACCGCCGCGCGCGACGTCCAGATGGACTTCACCCGCGCCGAGAAGCTGCTTGCCTTTAACAACCCCATGATGAACATCTGCGTCAACGGCGCGTTTGTCGTCATCATCTACCTGGGCTCCAAGCTCATCATCACGAGCCAGGGCACGCTGTTCGACGTGGGCCAGCTCTCCTCGATCTTTACCTATGGCTTCGCGATCCTCATGAGCCTGATGCAGCTGTCGATGATCTTTGTCATGGTGACCATGGCCGACGAATCGGCGCACCGCATTACCGAGGTGCTGGCCGCCGAGCCCACGATCGCCGATCCCGCCGAGCCCGTGCTCGAGGTGGCCGACGGTTCCATCGACTTTGACCACGTGAGCTTTAAGTATTCTGCGCATGCGAAGCGCCAGGCGCTCGACGATATCGACCTGCACATTAAGAGCGGCGAGACCATCGGCATCATCGGCGGTACCGGCTCGGCCAAGTCCACGCTCGTAAACCTCATCGCCCGCCTGTACGACGCCACCGAGGGCACCGTGCGCGTGGGTGGCATGGACGTGCGCGACTATGACCTGGACGCGCTGCGCCACCAAGTGGCCATGGTGCTGCAGAAAAACGTGCTGTTTAGCGGCACCATTGCCGAAAACCTGCGTTGGGGCGACCCGAACGCCACCGACGAGGAGGTCCGCGAGGCGGCACATCTGGCCTGCGCCGACGAGTTTGTCGATGGCTTCCCCAAGGGCTATGACACCTGGATCGAACAGGGCGGCTCCAATGTTTCCGGCGGTCAGAAGCAGCGCCTGTGCATTGCGCGTGCCCTGCTGCGTCGCCCCAAGATCTTAATCCTGGACGACTCCACCAGCGCTGTCGACACCAAGACCGACGCCAAGATTCGCGCAGGGTTGGCAAGCTATCTGCCCAACACGACCAAGCTCATCATCGCCCAGCGCATCAGCTCCGTGCAGGACGCAGACCGCATCATCGTCATGGAGGGTGGCCGTATCGCGCAGATCGGCAACCATGACGAGCTGCTCAAGACGAGCGAGATCTACCGCGAGACCTTTACCTCGCAAAACAAGATGTCTGCCGAGGGCGAAGGGGCCGTCAAGGCCGACACCGAGGCATCCGCAACACAAGCCCAGACCCAGGAAGGAGGCGAGGCACATGAGTAAGGCAACGACCGCCGAGCGCGCGCTCAACCGCAAGGGTGGCACCATGTCGCGCCTCATCAAGACGCTCTTTGGCTTCTACCCCGTGCTTTTGCCCCTCGTCGTCGTCGGCGTGGTGCTCTGCGCCATCATCAACTCCATCGGCGCGACCTTCCTTCAGAGCGCCCTGCAGATTATTAGCGAATCGTGGCAGTCGGGCGATTGGGAAGCTGCACAGCCCAAGATCGCACAGCTCGTGACCACCCTCGCCTGCATCTACGGCGTCGGCATCCTGTCCTCGCTGTTCTGGAACCGCGCCATGGCCATCGTCACGCAGGGCTCGCTCGAGAAGCTGCGCGAGAAGATGTTCAACCGCATGCAGGACCTGCCGATTCGCTACTTCGACACGCACCAGCGCGGCGACATCATGAGCCACTACACCAACGACATCGACACGCTGCGCCAGATGATCAGCCAGTCGCTGCCCAACCTGCTCATGACGACCATCGTCATCGTCACGGTGTTCTTTATCATGCTGTACTACAGCGTTTGGATGTGCCTGGTCATTGTGGCAGGCGTCGCCTTTATGACCTTTATGACCAAGCTGCTCGGCTCCAACTCAGCGCGCTTCTTTATTGCGCAGCAGACCGAGCTCGGCGTTGTCGAGGGCCATATCGAGGAAGTCATGAACGGCCAGAAGGTCGTCAAGGCATTCTGCCACGAGTCTGCCGCCGAGGCCGATTTTGACGAGCGCAACGAAAAGCTCTTCGAGGTCTCGCAGAAGGCCAACATGTACGCCAACATCCTCATGCCCATCCTTATGAACCTGGGAAACCTGCTCTACGTGCTGGTCGCACTGGCAGGCGGCATTTTCCTGGCGCTGGGCGTGCCCAACCTGAGCATCTCGGGCATGGCACTGTCCATCGCCGTCGTGGTGCCGTTCCTCAACATGACCAAGCAGTTCTGCGGACAGATCGGCCAGATCTCGCAGCAGATCAACGCCGTGGTCATGGGCCTCGCCGGCGCCGACCGTATCTTTGAGCTCATCGACGAGGAGCCCGAAGCCGACGAAGGCTACGTGACGCTCGTCAACGCTCAGGTGAACCCCGATACCTGGCAGCTCGAGGAGGCCGACCACCACACCGGCATGTGGGCGTGGAAACATCCGCACCGCGCAACCGGCGAGATCGAGTACGTACCGCTGCGCGGCGACCTGGTCATGGACAACGTCGACTTTGGCTACACGCCCGACCACGAGGTGTTGCACGGCGTGTCCGTGTTTGCCAAGCCGGGCCAGAAGGTCGCGTTTGTCGGCGCCACTGGTGCCGGTAAGACGACCATCACCAACCTCATCAACCGCTTCTACGACATCGCCGACGGCAAGATCCGCTACGACGGCATCAACGTCAACAAGATCCGCAAGGCCGACCTGCGCCGCTCGCTGGGCGTCGTGCTGCAGGACGTGAACCTGTTCACCGGCACCGTGATGGATAACATCCGCTACGGCAACCTGGACGCTACCGACGAGGAGTGCATCGCGGCGGCAAAGCTCGCCGGCGCGGACGACTTTATCACCCGCCTGCCCGACGGCTACGACACGATGCTCACCGGCAACGGCGCCCAGCTGTCGCAGGGCCAGCGCCAGCTGATTTCGATCGCCCGAGCCGCGGTCGCCGATCCGCCGGCGATGATTCTGGACGAGGCCACGTCGAGCATTGACACCCGCACCGAGGCCATCGTACAGGCAGGCATGGACAAGCTCATGGAGGGCCGCACGACGTTTGTCATCGCGCACCGTCTCTCCACCGTGCGCAACTCCGACGCGATCATCTGTCTGGACCACGGCCGCATCATCGAGCGCGGCAACCACGACGAGCTGATCGCCAAGCGCGGGTATTACTACCAGCTCTATACCGGAGCGTTTGAGCTGGAGTAGTTCGGCTCGCCGAGATGGCCGATTTGCCGCTCATTCGTCGGGCATGACCCTAAGGTCAATGCCCGCCTCTTTCGGGGCAAATCGACTCATCTCAACGACCCAAACACAATGCGCCGCAACGAATAAAGCCTCCGCAGCCACACGAGCTGCGGAGGCTTTTTTCATGCCGGTCGGAAACCGTATCCCACTTTTCGGGCCCAAAATGGGATGCCGTTTCCCGCTGGACCCCCTCCGGGAAACGGCATCCCATTTCAAGGGAGTAAACCGGGATGTGATTTCCCCTAACGGCACCTTTGGGAAGCCGCATCCCACTCTAGACGCACAAAACGGGATGAACTTTCCCATGGTGATCCAAGACCAGAAGCATGTCCGATAGCGCGGCCAGGTCAAGAACAACAAGGCAAGCGTCACGCCAATTTGGACGAGCGTCTGCTGCAGTTTAAGGCTGCTGGCCCATATAGTAGAGTTAACCACCCATGAATTTCAACACACTGCGTGCTACCTGTTCTTTTGTCATTTAGGGAAGTGAACTTGTGAACACTTCTGTCGCCAAGAAGGCCAGCCAGGCGGTGCGCCTGCTCATGATGGTGCTCACGGCAGTTCTCATCTTCTTCTTCATCAATGTTATGCTGCTCGTCTCCGATATCCAGGGCACGGCACGCGTGGTCAACTATGCCGGTCTGGTGCGCGGTACCACGCAGCGAATCGTTAAGCTCGAGGACGCGGGCCAGCCTCAAGATGACCTGCTCAAAGCCGTGGATTCATACATCAACGGTTTGCGTTACGGAAGTGACGACCTCAACCTCGTCCGTCTCGACGACGACGAGTATCAGGCAAAGATGACCGAGCTTGCAAACTACTTTGATGAGCTTCGCACCGAGATTGCCCGCGTGCGCGAAGTCGGCTACGAGAACACCGACATCATCTCCATGAGCGAGGAGTTCTTTGGCATTTGCGACGATGCTACGCGACTCGCAGAGGACTACTCTCAGGAGAAGGCGTCGGCGCTCAACTATCTCGAGGGCTTGGTGATCATCGACATCGTGGGCTTGGTGGCGACCTTTGCGGTCGAGCTTGTTCGCGCGGTGCGAACTGCCGCGCTCAATCGCGAGCTGCAGAGCAAAGTCTATCTCGACGAAGCCACGGGACTGCCCAACAAGAACAAGTGCGAGGAGGTCTTGGGGCAGGAGCAGCCTGTCTCCGCGGAGGCGCCCGTTGCGGTGTGCGTCTTCGACCTTAACAATCTACATACGGTCAATAACAGCTTCGGCCACGAGAAGGGCGACGAATACATCCGTTCTTTTGCCCGGCAACTGGGAAGTGTGGCGTCCGAGACGTGCTTTGTGGGCCGCGACGGCGGCGATGAGTTTATCGCGGTGCTGTGGGATGCCGATCGGGCTGCCGTGGAGTCCTGTCTCGCTCGGGTTCGTACGAACGTGAACGAGTATTCCGAGGCTCACCCCGACATGCCTATCAGCTATGCGGTGGGCTATGCGCTTTCCAGTGATTTTGATGAACCGCCTACGATGCGCGAGCTCTTTTCCCAGGCCGACAAGAACATGTACGTCGATAAGAACCGCGTAAAGGCAGCCGAGACAGCCGACCCGCAACGCGAGGACCGCTAAACCCGTCCTAAATGAGCTACTTGAGGAGTTGGGCCATGGCGTTGACGAATTTTTGGACTTGGAGGGTGGGCTCGAGCGGGTAGTGCAGAAAGACCGGCACCTCGCGGCCGCACAGGAACGGCACGCCCACAAAGGCTGGGTGCACCCCCGACCACGCTCCGCAGGTGAGTACCGCGTCGCCCTTTTCCTCCGCCTCGTTAAAGAGCGCAAAGTCGAAGCTGTCCACATCGATCACGTCCACGCCGCCGTCTGCCAACAGATCGATACGCAGGCTGTCCATAGCGTCGTTGCCGTGGCGGAGCACGCGCAGGCGCATGCCCTCTAAGTCGGCAACCGTAATGCGTTTCTTGCGCGCCAGCGGGCTCGTCCGTGGCACGTCGATATAAAACGTCACGTTAACGATGCGGAGCTTTTGGCAGGCATCACCCCAGCGCGGGGTCGAAAAACTCGACTGCACTACATCCACCTCGCGACCAAGGCTGCGCATGACGGATTCGCGTTCGTCGTAGAGGTCGCTCACCGGCACGATCTCGAAGCGCAACGATGGCTCCAGCTCGTGTACGCCCGTCCACATCGACAGCGTCTGGCGCCCCGGACACATCATCGACACGCCCAGACGCACGGCCCCGCCATCGCCCGCCGCGCGTCGGGCACGGCGTAGCGCGTCCTCGGACTGCCGCATGATCGAACGTGCATCGTCCACCAGCAGAGCACCTGCCGGCGTCACCTTAACACCAGAATGCGAGCGCTCGAACAACGTGATGCCAAACTCGGCCTCGAAGCCCGACACCTGCTTGACGAGCGCCGGGGTCGACACGCGCAATTTTGCCGCCGCCCGCGAGAAGCTTCCCAACTCAGCGGCGGCCGATATGGCCTCGAGTCGTCGATCGTACACGTCAATCTCCTGTTTCCAGACGTATGCCCATGCACTGCCGAAGGGGGTCTTTTTGGCAGGTCACACACTCAATTAAAGGCGCATTGTCTTGCGAGCTATAAACCATTGGTTAACGCCATTCTAACAAATATGCAATTCACCTGCGCAAATGTAAAGCATACGATAACCAGCGAAAACCACGTGGGTCGATTAATGGGAGCGACCCACCGGGAGGCACAAGAAGGGAAGTTCCTATGAGCAATTGGCTTAAGCTCGAGGGCGATGTCTGCGCCGTGACTGGCGCGCTCGGCGGTATGGGCGTCGAGATTTGCCGCGAGTTCGCCCGCAACGGCGCCAACGTCGTCCTGCTCGATCTGGACGAGGAAAAGGTCAAGGCCGCAGCCGCCGACCTCGCCGCCGAGTTTGGCATCCACGCCGAGGGCTACAAGATGAACGCCACCGACGAGGCCGAGGTTCAGGCCGCCGTCGACGCCACCATCGCCGACTTCGGCCGTGTCGACGTCCTCGTCAACACCGCCGGCATCCTGCGCTTCGCCGCCATGGAGGACCTGCCGCTGAGCGACTGGGAGCAGGTGCTCAACGTCAACCTCACCGGCTACTTCATCACCTCGCAGCGTTTTGGTCGAGAGATGATCAAGGCCGGCCAGGGCCGCCTGGTGCACATCTCGACCGTCGCCAGCCACTCCCCCGAGACGTTCTCGGGCGTGTACAGCTCCACCAAGGCGGGCGTCAACATGATGTCCAAGATGCTCGCCGCCGAGTGGGGCCCCTACGGCGTCCGCTCCAACTGCGTCGAGCCCTGCTTCGTTAAGACCCCGATGTCGGCCAATTTCTACGCCGACCCCGAGGTCGAAAAGAGCCGCAGCCGCCTGATCGCCACGCGCCGCATCGGCGAGGTCAGCGATATCGCCAACGCCGTCATGTTCCTGGCGTCCAAGCGCTCGGACTTTACCACCGGCGACGCCATCAAGGTCGACGGCGGCTTCTCCAACATGATGGGCGACCTCACCGCCAAACCCGGCGGCCGTCGCGCCTATGCCGACAACTACCTTAAGAACAAGGGTGTCGAGCTCTGGTCCGATGAGTCCGGCGTCGCCAAGCCGACTGACCAGTAAACCAACCCGACAGGGAGGACCCGCAGACACGCCTGTTCCTCCCCCGTATCGATTAGAAAGAGTCCAATGGCTTCCACCAACTCCAACAAGGGTCGCGCCGTCGTGCTTTCCGCCGCGTGCGTCACCATGTTCTTCATCAGCTCCATCGCGCTGTATTCCGTCGTGAGCAAGAACCTGCTCGCCGTCTACCCCGAGTGGTCCAGCGCTCTTACCTGGGCCTTCCCGGTCTTTCAGACCATCATGGCCGTGACGGGCATCTTCGCCGGCCGCATCTCCGATAAGATCGGCCCGCGCAACGTCGTGATCGCCGCCGCCGCGTGCTACGGCCTGGGCTGGTTCATGTCCGGCACCGTCACCGAGCCGTGGCAGTTCTACCTGTGGTTCTCGCTCGTCGCCGCCATCGGCAACGGCCTGGGCTACAACCCCGCGCTCACCACCGGCCAAAAGTGGTTCATCGACAAGAAGGGTCTCGCCTCCGGCATCACCCTGGCCGCTTCGACCGCCGGTCCCGCCGTGCTGTCCCCGGTGCTCGCCTCGCTGCTCATCCCGAGCCTGGGCATCTTTGGCGCCCTTAAGGCGCTCGGCGTCATTTTCTTTGTGACAATCGCCACCTCCGCCCTGTTCCTGAAGGCCCCCGAGGCCGGCTGGCTGCCCGAGGGCTTCGAGGCCCCCAAGGGTGGCGCACATGCCGGCACCTTCGGCGACCTCACCCCGGGCGAGATGGTCAAGACCCCGCGCTTCTGGGTCCTCATCGTCACCTTCGCCTTTGCCGCCACCGCGGGCACCCTGCTCGTGGGCAAGGTTGCCTCCATCGCCGCCGTCCAGCTCTTCGCCGACCCCACGAGCGCCGCGGCCGTCGCCCTCGGCGGCGTGGTCGTCTCCGTCAACACCTGCGCCAACCTGGTCGGCCGTCTGTCCTTTGGCCAGATCATCGACAAGCTCGGCGCCTATAAGTCGCTGCTCATCAGCCTTGTCGTCACCATCGTCGCACTCGTCATCATGTCGATGAGCTTTACGCAGAGCATGTTCTTTGTGGCGCTCGCCCTGCTCGGCTTTAGCTTTGGCGCCCTGCTCGTCATCTACCCGCCGCTCACCGGTGGCGCCTTTGGCACCAGCAACATCGGCGTCAACTACGGCATCATGTTTTTGGGCTATGCCGCTTCCACCTGGATCAGCCAGCCCATCACCGCCGTGCTGTATCACGCCGAGGCCGGCAGCGCCGCCTACCAGCAGTCCTTCTACGGCGCCATTGTGATCGCCGCCATCGCCGTCGTGCTCACCGTCTACATGATGGTCTCCGACAGCAAGAAGAAGTCTGCCTAGTTTTACCGATGCGACAAAGGGACGGCCCCTTTGTCGCATTCCACCGGTCACCAGTATTAAGGAGTCGAAATGTCTGAGCTCAACCCCGTCCGCATTGCCGTTATCGGCGCCGGCGCCATGGGCCGCAACCACATCCGCTTTGTCACCGAGGAGCCCGAGGCCGAGCTCGTCGCCATCGCCGACGCCTTTGAGGGCGCCCGCGCCACGGCCGAGGCCGCCGGCGTGCCGTTTTACACCGATCCCGCTCAGATGATGGACGAGGTCAAGCCCGAGGCCGTCATTATCGCCACCCCCAACGACCTGCACCTGGGCGTTGCCCGCGAGGCCGTGAAGCGCAACATCGTGCCGCTGGTCGAAAAGCCGATCTCCAACGATCTCGAGGATGCCCAGGCCTTCGCCGCCGAGGCCGAGACCGCCGGCGTGCCCGTGCTCGTAGGTCAGCACCGTCGCCACAACCCCTTCGTCAACAAGGCCAAGGAGATCATCGAGTCCGGCGAGCTGGGCAAGCTCACCGTGTCGAGCTTCCACTACATGATCTATAAGAATGACGAGTACTTCGACGTCGAGTGGCGCCGTAAGAAGGGTGCCGGCCCGATCCTGGTCAACCTGGTTCACGACGTCGACCTGCTCCGCTACCTGCTGGGCGAGCCCGTTGCCGTCCAGGGTATGCAGTCCAGCGCCGCCCGCGGTTTTGAGACCGAGGACTCCGCCGTGGTCAACGTCCGTTTTGCCGATGGCGCGCTCGCAAGCATGACCATCTCCGACGCCACCGCCAGCCCCTGGAACTGGGAGGCAACCGCTCGCGAGGATCCGCAGTACCGCCCCTTCGACGCCGACGCCTACTTTATCGGCGGCACTAAGGGCGCCCTGTCGCTGCCCCGCCTGCACCAGTTCTCCTACGACGGCGCCTCTAACTGGCACAAGCCGCTGCAGATGGAGATCCCGGCCGTGGACCCGGCGCTGCCGCACAAGATGCAGCTCAAGCACTTTGTGAAGGTCGTCCGCCGCGAGGTCGAGCCCGTCGTGACCCCCGCCGATAACGTCAAGACGCTCACGCTGCTTAACGCTATCAAGGAGGCCGCCGAGACCGGCCAGCTCGTCGAGCTGTAATGCCTTAAGAGCGACCGCGGCAGAAACCCCCATGCCGAACCCTTCGGTCCGCCACCA
>CABUGR010000020.1 GCA_902491135.1 uncultured Collinsella sp.
GCGCATGTTCTCCTTTGCCACGCTGATCATAAGCTTAATACGGTTGAGCTGGTTGACCTCGGACGCACCAGGATCATAGTCCACCGCAACGATGTTGCTCTCGGGATGCTGGCGGCGCAGCTCCTTGATCACGGCCTTTCCCACCACGTGGTTGGGCAGGCACGCGAAGGGCTGCGTGCAGATGATGTTAGGCGCGCCGTGATCGATCAGGTCGAGCATCTCAGCCGTGAGCAGCCAGCCCTCGCCCATGTTGTTGCACACCGAAAGCACCGTGCGGGCCTTGTCGGCCATGGTGCCGATGCGCTCGGGCGCCTCAAAGCGGCGGGACTTTTCGAGCATCTCCTCCACCGGCGTACGCATCCAGTCCACGAGCTTGATAAGCGCCTGCATGCCTGCACGCGTGGTAGCAGAGCTTCCCAGCTCGTCCTTCTGCAGCTCGGCGTTGCTCATGGAGTACAGGAAGAAGTCGAGCAGGCCCGGCACCACTGCCTCGCAGCCCTCGCGCTCAATGACATCGACCACGTGGTTGTTGGCTGTGGGATGGAACTTGACCAGAATCTCGCCGACCACGCCCACGCGCGGCTTGGTGCCCTCGCCCACGAGCGGCATAGTGTCGAACGCGCGAATGGCCTCACGGCACAGCCTGGTGTAGTTGTGGCGGTTGAACTTGGGCGCCAGCTTGCGGGCTCGTGCCATGTACTCTTCGTAGAGCGCGTTGGCGGCACCGGGCGTGGCCTCGTACGGCCGGCAGCGGTAGAGCATCTGCATCATCACGTCACCAAAGAGCACCGCGTAGACTGCCTGCTTAAGCAGCGCCGGCGTAATCTTAAAGCCGGGGTTGTCCTCGCCGAGTGCCACGGCCGAAAGCGAGATTACCGGAATCTCGGGGTGGCCGCTCTCGCGCAGTGCCTTGCGGATGAGCGCGATGTAGTTGGTGGCGCGGCAGCCACCGCCGGTCTGGCTGATAACAACGGCCGTCTTGGACAGGTCGTACCGACCGCTCTCGATGGCCTCCATAATCTGGCCCGTCACCAGGATCGACGGGTAGCAAATGTCGTTGTTCACATAGCGCAGGCCGGCCTCGACGGCATCGTGGTCGGTCGAGGGCAGCAGCTCCAAGTTGTAGCCAGCACCGCGGAACACCTCTTTGACCAGGTCAAAGTGAATCGGCGCCATCTGCGGGCACAGGATGGTGTAGCCCTCGTCGCGCATCTGCTCGGTAAAGGGCACCTTAGGCCATGCAGTCGATGCGCTCTCGCGCTGGGCCTCAAACGTGTACTTGCGGCTCGCGAACGCGGGGGCATCCGTGGAGGGCGCCACCGGCGCGGCATCGCCCTGCTCGTAGGCCTCGCCCGCGGCCGTGGCCTCGGCCAGGCGCTCGGCCTCCTGGTCCTTGAGCGCCGCCATGAGCGAGCGAATACGGATACGCGCGGCGCCCAAGTTGGACACCTCGTCAATCTTGAGCACGGTGTAAATCTTGCCGCTGGCCTCCAGGATCTCCTGCACCTGATCAGTGGTCAGAGCGTCCAGGCCGCAGCCGAAGGAATTGAGCTGGATCAGGTCCAGGTCGTTGCGCATCGTCACAAAACGGGCGACGGCGTACAGGCGGCTGTGATACATCCACTGATCGACGACGCGAATCGGACGCTCGGGCTTCACCAGATGCGCGAGCGAATCCTCGGTAAAGACCGCAAAGCCAAAGCTCGAGATAAGCTCGGGCAGGGCATGGTTGATCTCGGGGTCGTTATGGTAGGGACGACCGGCGAGCACAATGCCGTGGCCGCCGTGGTCCTCGACCCACTTAAGGGCCTCCTCGCCCATGGTCTGGATGTCCTCGTGGAAGCGCGCATCGGCCTCAAAGGCAGCGTTGACGGCGGAATCGACCTCGGAGCGCGTGATCTTGGGTCCACGCACGCGACCGCGACCGGCCTCAGCATCGGCCACACGGTCGACGGCGAGCACCTGGTACAGACGGCGCTTGAGCTCGGTCTTATCGTGATAGGGCACAAACGGGTACAGGAACTCGATGTTCTGCTCGCGGATCTCGTCAATATTGAGCGCCAGCGCCGTGGGGTAGCTCATGACGATGGGGCAGTTATAGCAGTTGCCAGCCGTCGGATCCTCCTTGCGCTCCCAACGCACGCACGGCATCCAGATGAAGTCGACGTCACGGTCGATAAGGTTCATCACGTGGCCGTGGCTCATCTTTGCCGGGTAGCACACGCTCTCGGACGGCATGGACTCGATGCCCGCCTGGTAGGTCTTCTTGCTCGACTGGTCGGACAGCTGCACGCTAAAGCCCAGGCGCGTAAAGAACGCGTGCCAGAAGGGGTAGTTCTCGTACATGTTGAGCGCGCGCGGGATGCCGACGGTGCCGCGCGGGGCCTCGTCGGGGCTCAGGACCTCGCGGTTAAAGAGCAGCTCGTTTTTCTTTTTGAAGAGGTTGGGGGCCTCGGTCTTCTGCTTTTTGTGGCCGGCGCCCTTCTCGCAGCGGTTGCCGGTAATGAAGCGCCTGCCACCGCCAAAGTCGTTGACGGTAAGCTGGCAGTTGTTGGAGCAACGGCCGCAGCGGACATGCTTTTGCGTCACGGTGAGGTGCGCGATGTCCTCAGCCGAGAGGATGGTCGAGGTGCCGTCGGCGCCAGCGCGATCGCGGGCGAGCAGGGCCGCGCCGTAGGCGCCCATGCAGCCGGCGATGTCGGGACGCACAGCATGAACGCCGGTGAGCTGCTCAAATGCGCGAAGCGTGGCGTCGGACATAAAGGTGCCGCCTTGGACGATCACCTGGCTGCCGATCTCCTTGGGATCGCGCAGCTTAATAACCTTGAACAGGGCGTTCTTGATGACGGAATAGGACAGGCCGGCCGCGATGTCGCCCACCGTGGCGCCTTCCTTTTGCGCCTGCTTGACGCGCGAGTTCATAAAGACCGTGCAGCGACTTCCCAGGTCGACCGGAGCCTTGGCACGGATGGCAGCGTTGGCGAACGCGCGCACGTCCATGTTCATAGAGACGGCGAAGCTCTCGATAAAGCTACCGCAGCCCGACGAGCAGGCCTCGTTGAGCATGATGTGCTCGATAACGCCGTCCTTGACGCGCAGGCACTTCATGTCCTGGCCACCAATGTCCAGAATGAACTCGACGCCGGGCAGGAACGCCTTGGCGCCGCGCAGATGCGCGACGGTCTCGATCTCGCCGGAGTCGGCCTTGAGGGCCTCGATGAGCAGCGCCTCGCCATAGCCCGTGGTGGTCACGTGACCGATGGTGCAGCCGACGGGAATGTGGTTGTAGAAATCGGCCATGATGACCTTGGCCGTGCCCAGGATGTCGCCGTTGTTGTTACCGTACCAGGTGTGCAACAGCTGGCCGTCCTCGCCCACGAGTGCGGCCTTCATGGTGGTGGAGCCGGCGTCGATGCCAATGAACACGCGGCCGGTGTAGCCGTCGAGCTTGCCCTTGGGGACGACTTCCTGGTCGTGGCGGGCCTTGAACTCGGCAAAGTCCTTGTCGGTGGCAAAGAGCGGATCCAGACGCTCGACCTCGGCACCTTGCGTGTCACCCAGGGCATCGATAGCCTCGATGAGCTGCGGGAACGTGCTGAGCTTGTTGGACTCGTGCGCCATGGCGGCGCCGCTCGCCACAAACAGGTGGGCGTTTTGGGGCACGATACGGTGCTCCTCGTCCAGGTTGAGCGTGAGGTAGAAGCGGTGGCGCAGCTCGGAGAGATACTGCAGCGGGCCGCCCAGGAAGGCGACGTTGCCGCGGATGGGACGGCCGCACGCCAGGCCCGAGATGGTCTGGGTCACGACGGCCTGGAAGATGGAGGCGGCCACGTCCTCGGGGCGGGCGCCTTCGTTGAGCAGCGGTTGGACGTCGGTCTTGGCAAAGACGCCGCAGCGGCTGGCGATGGGATAGATGGTGGTGGCGTTGGCCGCGAGCTCGTTGAGGCCGCTCGCGTCGGTGTGCAGCAGGGTTGCCATCTGGTCGATGAACGCGCCCGTGCCGCCGGCGCAGGTGCCGTTCATGCGCTGCTCGATGCCGTTATCGAAGTAGATGATCTTGGCGTCCTCGCCGCCCAGCTCGATGGCGACATCGGTGGCAGGGATGAGGGTCTCGACGGCACGCTTGCTGGCGATGACCTCCTGGACAAACTCCAGGTCGAGCCACTGGGACAACAGCAGACCGCCCGAGCCGGTAATGGCGCAGGTCATCTGGGCCGTCGGCAGCACGGTCGCAGCGCCCTCGAACAGATCACGGGCGCAGGCACGGACGTCGGTGTGGTGGCGCTGGTACTTGGCGTACACGATCTGGTTGTCGTCGTTGAGCACAGCGAGCTTAACGGTGGTGGAGCCCACGTCGATGCCCAGGTGCAGGTTGCCACGAGCGTTCTCGGGGTTGAAGACCGCGCCTTCGGGGGCCTGGACGGCAGTGGCGGCTACGGGCTCAGCGGCAGTGACGGGCTCGCTAGCGACGGACGTCTCCTCTGCCGCGTTCTTGGCCTCGGCAACCGCCTCGGCAACTTTCTCGGCAGCCGCGGTCGCGGCCTTCTGCGCGGCGTCCACCACGGCGGGCGCGGCCTCGCGTGCGGCAGCGACCACACGGTCTTTAATGCCCTCGACGAGTTTGCTCATCTGTTTCTCC
Source organism: uncultured Collinsella sp. (assembly GCA_902491135.1). GTDB lineage: Bacteria > Actinomycetota > Coriobacteriia > Coriobacteriales > Coriobacteriaceae > Collinsella. The sequence continues at coordinate 4,640 of CABUGR010000020.1, forward strand.
TCTTAGTAGTTGGACTCGACGGTTGCGGCGGTGTCGACCGCGTCCTCGAGCTGCAGATTCAATAGCTTCATGCCGTATTCCGGCACGTTGATATCGATGGGTTGGCCATATAGGTCGCCGGGACGCACAAAGGCGATAACCGTCATAATGCGCGCCATGGCTTCGGGCGATTCGGTGAGCCCACGCTCAAACCAACGCTGAATCAGGCCGACCTCGGCACTCACGACGTAGGTAACGTAGTAGTCAAAGAACGTCCCCAGCGCCAGGCCCAAAATGCCCGTCTGCGCACGAGGCACCACGGCCTCACGCGCGGTGTCGATGATTCGCTTAATGAAGGCCTGGTCGCCGCCCGGACCCAGCAGCGCACCGATTAAGTCGCGGTTGGCCGCAAGGTAGCGCAGCAACTCAACCGAACCAGGCGCCGGCTCGAGCTCATCGATGTTGTGATAGAGATCAGGCAGCTGAGCTGCGGTGATGAGCTCAATGCGCTCACGGATCTCGGCCAGCAAGCCGTCCTCGATTTGATTGATAAAGTCGGGGATATCGCGGTAGTGCGAATAGAACGTGCGGCGCGTAAGGCCAGCGCGCTCGGTGAGCGACGCGACATTAATGCGCGAAAGGTCGCCGCTTTCGGCAAGCTCGCTGGCAAGCGCCTGGCGAAGGGCGCGCTGCGAGCGAAGGGACCGGCGATCGCATTTCTCGAGCTGGGACAAACGTCCTCCTTGTTACTCAGACTGTACGCTATTGCACAGTGCGAGTATTATTGCACACCGTGTGTATCAACACGTAAAGGCAATATTTGGAATGTGACAAAGGGCAGTCCCTTTGTCACATTCAGCGACCGCCTAGGTTGTGCCAGTTGTGCCTGGCTTTTGGAGCGGCATTGCCGATTGTTCAAAATGTCATTCGTGGGTAGAATAGTGTCGACGGCAGCCCAAGTTCTGGAAAGCTGGGCAGCGCCGTTGCTTGGATTAAGGGGTCAACGCCTTAGCGGCGGCGACCCCTTTTACGTTGCTTCGAACGTTGCTTGAGTGCCTCGGAAAGCCCGACGAGCGCCGTGGAGAACGAGACCAAAGCGGTCAGAAGTCTCACGAAATCAATCAGATCGGTCATGGGCATCACCTCCCATCAGATGGAGGGCGTTGCCCGGCACATGGAACTGCCGCCAACAGTATCAATTCTATCAAAGCGCAGTTAGATATGCGAATGTTTGTTCGTATTTCAAGAGACCAGCGTCACCTGTGACAAAGGGGCTGTCCCTTTGTCACATTATTCGATTACGGTGCAGGAATTCTGCTTGTGCATGGTGGCAAGCATGTGTTTGGGAACGGCGTGGGCCATGCAGCTACCGATAGTCGCGCTTGCGGCGGCCTTGGCCGCGTCACTGCCGTTTTTGGTCGCGTAGCTGTGGCGGAAGCGTTTGAGCATGGCAATGTCGTTGCCGCCGTCGCCGTAGAGCGCGACCTCGTCCTCGGCAATGCCGTAGTAGCCCGCCAGCCAGGCCACGCTCTCGCCCTTGTTGCATGCCACATCCGTGATCTCAAACATCACCGGGTCAAACGGCGCGTTGACCACGCGGTCCGAGCGCTCGGCCAAATACGCCTTAAGGTCGCGCTCCAGCTCGGGCGAGATCACACGGCAGTTGATCTTGCACACATCGTGGCGCAGAATGTCACCGATCGACTGGTCGAAATACTGTTCCTCGTGATACCCGCCACGTGCACGCATGCCGCGCATCACGATGCGCTTGATAGGACTGTCCTTTTTAAAGCCCGCCTGATGCATCTCGAACGAGCCGCTCGAGAACATGCCATCGGGCGTGGAGCAATCAAAGCAAATGTCCGGGAACTCCTTGAGCAGCTCCTCGGTGATCTGCGGATCGATGGTCCAGGTCTTGAGCACCTCGCCATGACTGTCGCGCACAATGGAGCCGTTAGAGCAGCAGGCATCGAGCGCCAGCCCCGTAAAGCCATGTTCGCCGATCGGCAACGTCGAGCGCCCGGTCGCAGGAACCACATGCAGGCCAGCCTCGGTCAGCTCGCGAATGGCACGGCGGATGGTCCCATCTGCCTCGTGCAGGGCGTTCAGCAGTGTTCCGTCTAAGTCACTCGCAAACATCTTGATCATGGGCATGCCTCTCCTTCGTCTGCACGATATTGTAGACGAAGGAGAGGCATGCCCAGACAATGGCGTCCCTGCGCGGCGGGACAATGCTTCCGCAAATCCACGGTGCCCCAGCGCGTTAAGGCAATCGCCACAAGCGATTTTTCAGCCGATAAAACAGCGCCGTCGTCAACGTCAGCACCGCCAACATGTCTGCGAATACAATCGCCGGTGTCCATCGATCATATGCGAGCCCGTAAACCAATTGGCCAATAGGCGTTGCACAGGAAAGCATCATATAAACGAGTGCCAACACTTTTCCGCAGAGTTCCTTTGGCGCTGACCGCTGAACAAATGAAACGATTTCGACCGATGCAATGCTTGCCCACGCCATGACCCATGCCGAGCCGGCCGCAAGCGCGGCTAACGCTAATTCATCAGGACCGCTCAGTAGCGTGACAATAATCGGTACGACTCCAAAACAAATCATCGCAACATATCGACATATGCCCTTGAAGGAAAAACGATGCGGCCAAATACCGACCAAACCACTGCCGACAAGACCACCTAAGCCCATAGCCACCTCAATAATCCCAACAAAGGATGATTGCATTCCGAGATGCTTTGCAACAATAACGGGAGCACCAATCGTTAACCCAACTAACGCAAGGTTCAAAATAGCCGCAAGCAAAAACACAACGAGCAATGATGCGTTTTGAAACAGGTACCGAATCGACTCCCGAAAATCGCTTCGGCATGTCGAGCAAGTCGTACTGTCCCCTGTCATTCCAGATGAGGCATTTTGCTTGAGTGCGCCCCCGAACAGCAGGGCTGACATCGCAAACGTCAACGCCGCGGTTTCGCACAGGGCATCGATACCAAAGCACCCATAGACTGCCGTCCCGACTACAGGCCCCAAGATATTGCTCGCCATGGTCATCTGCGAGACCAACGCAGTGGCACGCTCAACCTTTTCTGGGCCCGTCATGCGCACCGTCTCGATTTGAAGCATCGGCTTCAGCAACGATTGGATGCCATATTGGACGCAAAGCATTGCTGCCACGACAACCGCAAGAGGCAGCGAACACTTCATGGGGATAAACAGCAGTGATGCAGCCATCAGAACAATGCCGAGTACCACAAGAACCCCGCGGTGTCTTCCCCGATCCGCCAAAATCCCGCCAACCGGAGTCGCGAGCACGCCCGGTATGAACGCTATCGCCGCGACGGCGCCATATAACGTTGACGAGCCGCTGCAATCGAACAAGTAAAGCGGACACGCAAAGCACAGTGCTGACAACATTGAATACGCATACAGCTGTGCAACAAGAAGACCAAATAGCCTGATAGATCGCACTGTTTTTGGCGCCAATGAAACGCTAATTCTTCGCATCCCAGCCATAAGCCTGCCCCCAAATACATACTGTCAGTATGTATTTAATGACTTGAAAAGGGCAGCCGTGGCTACCCTCACAAATCAATTACATACCGTTGGTATCTATATTACCACCCGGCACGGTTCCATACGTCCCAAATCTGGGCCGTTGTCTGGAGCACTTCATTACCCAAATCGAGCCCCACCGCTGCCGCCATCTGTGCCAAACATTGTGCGCGAGCGAGCATTCGCTCCTTGGGCTCGAGCGGACGGAACAATGGCAGCAGCCAAAGATTCGCTAACAACGATACGGCCTCCGCTGCTTCGCGCGGGCATTCGCACGCAATGGAGCCGTCGGCGATGCCCTCCTCGATTACTGGCAAGAGATTGCCATCGGCCGACTCGTCAAACGAACCTTGGTACTGCATCGCCAGCAGCCGCGAGGATGCATGCGAGCCCATAGCTCGATTTGCGGAACGACGGACTCGGGCGCATAGAGTCGTTTGAGCTTTTGGGCTCCCGTCATATTGCCAGCACCGAGTGTCGCGCGACGGCGCTCAACAATCGGAGCCATTGCCCGATCAAATGCGGCGTTGAAAATCTCTTCTTTGCTCTTAAAGTGATGATAGACAGCACCCTTGGTCATGCCATCGAGGCGGTCGACGATGTCTTGAATGCTCGTCCCCTCATAACCCTGTGCGCAGAATAGCTCCAGCGCCGCGTCGAGAATCTTCGCGACCGTCTCCTCGGGATATTTATTACGACCCATAATCCGTCCATCCGCAACGCAAGTCTTGTGCCTCATTGCAGCATTTTAACGTTGCGGATGGCAGGCGGTCGATTCTACACCGCAGCGGGGCCGTGTTCGCCGGTGCGGATGCGGATAACTTCCTCGACCGGCTCGACCCAAATCTTGCCGTCTCCAACGGCACCGGTGCGTGCAGCGTTACAGATGATGTCGACAATGCCGTCGACATGCTCATCAGCACAAATGATCGTGAACTGCACCTTAGGGATCGTGTTGACAAGCAACTCGTTGCCGCGCACGTATTCCTTCCAGCCATGCTGTGCGCCGCAGCCCTGCACCTGGTTAATAGTCATGCCACGAACATCGGCAGCAAACAGCGCGTCTTTGAGAACCTCAAGCTTCTCGGCACGAACGATCGCCGTAATTTTCTTCATAGTGAACTCCTCTCTTATAAGAGTTGGTCTGACAGAACGTTAGAAACCGCTAGTCCAGACCACTAAACGAAGGGTACGCACTTTCGCCGTGCTGACTCGCGTCCAAGCCCAATGCCTCGTCGGCCTCGTCCACGCGCAGGCTGCCGTGGAACAGCGCCTTGACCACCGCGGCGATCACCAAATCGAGCACCAGCACAATAGCGACCGTCACCACAATGCCCAAAATCTGCGAGATGAGCAGCGACACGTCGCCCGTGTAGAACAGACCACCCTTACCGGTCCACGAAAGCTCCGGCACACAGAACAGGCCCGTGAGCACGCCGCCCAAGATGCCGCCGATACCGTGGCAACCAAACGCATCGAGTGCATCGTCGTAGCCAAACTTGGTCTTAAGATGGCTGATGGCCAGGTAGCAGACGGGCGACACGATAAGGCCCATGACCAGTGCCGCCCACGGCTCGACAAAGCCCGCACCCGGCGTGACCACCACAAGGCCCGCAACCAAACCGGTGCTGGCACCCACCAGCGTGGGGCGGCCGGTATGCACGCGTTCGACGGCAAGCCACGAGACCATGCCTGCCGCGCTGGCCGTCACGGTGTTGAGGATGGCGAGTGCCGCCACGGCGTCGGCCTTAAACTCGCTGCCGCCGTTAAAGCCAAACCAGCCAAACCAAAGCAGGCCGGCGCCTAGCGCCACAAACGGCACGTTATGCGGACGATAGCTCACCATGCCAAAGCCGCGACGACGGCCGAGCATTGAGCAGAGAATCAGGCCCGTGAGACCGGACGAAATGTGCACCACGTCGCCGCCGGCAAAGTCGAGTGCGCCGATGATGTCGCCGATAAAGGAGCCATCGCCGCCCCAGACCATGTGGGCGAGCGGCGCATAGACCACGAGCAGCCAAATGCCCAGGAAGGCCGTCATGGCATCAAACTTAACGCGGCCGGCCAGGCTGCCCGTGACGATGGCGGCGGTGATCATGGCAAACGCCATCTGGAAGGCGATGTTGATGGTCTGAGGGTAGACGGTACCGTCCGCGACATTGCCCTCGGCCGCCTGCAGTACCTGGCCGAGCACCGGCAGGCACAGCAGCTGGT
>CABUGR010000021.1 GCA_902491135.1 uncultured Collinsella sp.
GCCGGCATGGGCCTTATCACCGACGGCGAGCGTCCCGTGGCATTGGCCGGCGTTATGGGCGGCATGGATTCCGAGATCGAGGACGACACCGTCGACGTGATGGTCGAGAGCGCCTGCTTCAACGCCGGTCGCACCTCGCACACCAGCCGCGATCTGTCGCTGATCTCCGACGCCTCCATTCGCTTTGAGCGCCAGGTCGACGAGACCGGCTGCGTGGACGTCGCCAACGTTACCTGCGCGCTCATCGAGGAGATCGCCGGCGGCGAGGTCGCTCCCGGCTATGTCGACGTGTTCCCCGCGCCCAAGACCATCGACAGCATTAAGCTGCGCCTGGCCCGCGTGCATGCCATCTGCGGTGCCGACATCGAGCCCGACTTTATCGAGCGTTCGCTCACCCGTCTGGGCTGCACCGTCGAGCGCGACGGCGAGGACTTTATGGTCACCCCGCCGAGCTTCCGTCCCGATCTGCCGCGCGAGATCGACCTGATCGAGGAGGTCCTGCGCCTGTGGGGCATGGGCCGCGTGACGGCGACCATCCCGGCTGCCAAGAACCACATCGGCGGCCTGACCCGCGAGCAGAAGCTCACCCGTAAGGTCGGCGAGATTCTGCGCGCCTGCGGTCTCAACGAGACCACGACTTTCGGCTTTGCCGCCCCGGGCGACCTGGAGAAGATCGGTATGTCCACCGAAGGCCGCGGCTGTCCCGTGGTGCTCATGAACCCGCTGGTAGCCGAGCAGACCGAGATGCGTCGTTCGCTGCTGCCGGGCCTGCTGCAGTCCGTTGCCTATAACGAGGCCCACGGCACGCCCAACGTGCACCTGTACGAGGTCGGCAGCCTGTTCCACGGTCGTGAGAACGCCAGCCTGCCCAAGGAGACCAAGTCCGTGGCGGGCGTGCTCTCGGGTCAGTGGAGCGAGCAGTCCTGGACCATGAAGTACCGCAAGCTGCGCTTCTTCTTTGGCAAGGGCATTGTCGAGGAGCTGCTCGCCCAGCTGCGCATCGAGAAGGTTCGCTTCCGTCCCGTCGAGGGCGAGGGCTACGCTTTCTTGCAGCCGGGCCGTGCCGCCGAGGTTCTGTCCGGCGGTACCGTGCTGGGCTGGGTTGGCGAGATTCACCCTAAGGCGCGCGAGGCGATGGGCATCGACGAGGTCGTCGTTGCCTTTGAGCTCGATCTGGACAAGCTGATCAAGGGCGCCCGCAACCAGGAGAACTACCGCGAGTTCTCGCAGTACCCGGCTGTTGAGCACGACCTTGCTATCGTGGTCGACAACACCGTGACCTGCGAGGATCTTGAGCGCCGCATTACCAGCGCCGGCGGCAAACTGCTCGAGGGCGTGCGCCTGTTCGACGTCTACCGCGATCCGGTCCGTGTGGGCGTGGGCAAGAAGTCCATGGCCTTTGCGCTTACGTATCGCTCCGACGACCACACGCTCACCAGCGAAGAGGTCGAGAAGGCGCACCAGAAGATCGTCACCAAGGTGTGCAAGGGCGTAAACGGCGAGGTCCGCGGCTAGGGCTTGCGCCGGGAGCGCAGGGCCTAGTGGCGGTTGCTGTGAGGCCCTGCGTGACCGCGGTGTTCGGAAAAGGCATCGCGGAGCCGTCATATGTTACATATGTAATGCAAAACGGCGTGCTGCTTTGTTGGCGGCGCGTCGTTTTGCTATGATTGCCCGCGGCGTGTTACGAATCTGACAATACGTAACACTGGCAAGGTAATTCAGGCGGCGTTGCAATTCTGTGCGCCGACAACCGGGAGGCGTATATGCACATTCCAGATAACTATCTATCCCCGCAGACCGATGCTGTCATGGCGGTGGCAATGGTGCCCGTTTGGGTCCACTGCATCAAGAAGGTGCGCGCCACGCTCGATCGCGAGCACATGGCTTTTCTGGGCATCTGCGCCGCATTCTCCTTTTTGCTCATGATGTTCAACGTGCCGCTGCCTGGCGGCACCACGGGTCACGCCGTCGGCGGCGCGCTCATTGCGCTGCTGCTGGGTCCCGAGGCCGCGGCCATTGCGGTTTCGGTTGCGCTGGCGCTGCAGGCGCTGCTGTTTGGCGATGGCGGCATCCTGTCCTTTGGGGCCAACTGTTTTAACATGGCTTTTGTGCTGCCGTTTGTTGCCGCCATGGTATTCCGCGCGCTCAACAGCCGCCTGCACGACAAGAGCTGGGGCACCTCGGTTTCTGCCATCGTGAGCGGCTGGGTTGGCTTGTGCGTGGCTGCCCTTTGCGCTGCCATCGAGTTTGGCATTCAGCCGATGCTCTTCACCAACGCCTCGGGTGCTCCGCTGTACTGCCCCTTCCCGCTGTCTGTTTCCATTCCGGCCATGATGATCCCGCATATGCTGGTTGCCGGCGTGGTCGAGGGCGTGGCGACGGCTGCGATTTACGGTTTCATTAAGAAGACGGCGCCGAGCGTTATCGTCGGGCCCGAGGCCGTCGATGGCCAGCTTGCTGCCGAGGGCGCTGCTGCCAAGAAGACCTCGCTGGTCCCCACGCTCATCCTGGTTGCCGTACTTGTCGTGGCCACGCCGCTGGGCTTGCTTGCCACCGGTGACGCCTGGGGTGAGTGGGACGCCGAGGGCGCCGCAACTGCCGTCCAGGAGGCTGGTGACGACAGCCTGCAGGCTTCGGTCGGTCTCGATACCCCGACCTTTGCCGATGCCCTGCCCACGGGCGATTATCTGCAGGCCTATTCCGAGGAGCAAGGCCTTGGCTTTGCCGGCCAGGCCGCGATGTATATTCTTTCGGGTGTGATTGGCGTGGCGGTGCTCACCATCGTATTCCGTCTGGTCTCGCTGACGGTCAAGGAAAGCGGTGCTCATGGCAAGAGCCGAGCTGCCTAGCTGGCTTGCGGTCGAGCAGCGTTACGAGCCCGCGGGGGCTCGGCATCGTGTGATGCAAAAGAATGTCCTGCACCTGGCGAGCCTGCTTGAGCGGGTTCGCCTGGGTGGAGGCGTACACGAGGGCGGGTCGATGGTCGACCGCGCCCTTTCTTGCGTTTCGGCTCCGGTACGCCTGGTGGGGATGTTCGTTTGCGTCCTGTGCGTGTGTCTGACGCAGAGCCCGCTGTACCTCATGTTGATGGCGGCCATTGCGCTGGTGCTCGTTGCCGTGCGCCCCGTACGCGGGCTGCGGGCAACCTTTGTGCCGGCGCTTGGCGCTGCGGGGCTCGCGGTGGTTCTAGCGCTGCCTGCCCTGCTGCTGGGCGCGTCTGCCACGGGCGCCATGCTCAAGATTGCACTCAAGACCTTCATTAATGTGTCGCTGGTGCTGGGTGTTTCGTGGACGCTTACCTGGAGCCGCATGTCAGCGGCGCTCAAAATGCTGCACCTGCCCGACGAGGTCATCTTTACGTTTGATATGGCGCTCAAGCATATCGAGGTGCTGGGACGCACGGCGCACAATCTGTGCGAATCGGTCATGCTGCGCAGCGTGGGTCGTGCGTCTGCGGGTTTTTCGCGCACCGACTCGCTGGCGGGTATCATGGGCATGACCTTTATCAAGGCGATGGAATGCAGCCGCGCGATGGACGAGGCTATGCTCTGCCGCGGCTTTGCCGGTGCGTATCCGGCGCCCGCACGCGCCGGGTTTGGCTGGCGCGATGCGGTCTATGCGGCCGGCGTGGCGCTGCTGGCGGTGTTGTGCGCCGTGCTGTAGTGCGGGCGGCCGAGCCGTCGATGTGAGTAGGGAAGGGCGACGTTTTGACGATCGATATGAATAGTGCGGCGGGCACGAACGGTGCGGGCGGCGCCGAGGTCACGCCGCTCATCGAGCTGCGCGACGTGGTGTTCTCCTATGCGGACCATACGGTGGTCGATGGCGTGTCGCTGCAGGTCGATTGTGGTGAACTCGTTGCCCTGCTCGGTCCCAACGGCTGCGGTAAGACGACGATTATGCGCCTTATTAACGGCCTTGAACTCGCGGACACAGGGGCATACCTGTTTGACGGGCATGTGATCGATGCGGCGTTTCTAAAGGATTCCGCGGCCGCTCAGCGTTTTCATAAGCGCGTTGGCTTTGTGTTCCAGAATGCCGACGCCCAGCTGTTCTGTGCTACGGTGGGCGAGGAAGTTGCCTTTGGTCCCGCGCAGATGGGGTTGCCGGCAGACGAGCTCGAGCGCCGCGTGCGCGATGCCATGGGGCTGTTCCAGGTTGCCGACCTTGCCGACGCCTCTCCCTATCAGCTCTCGGGCGGGCAAAAGAAGCGCGTTGCGCTGGCTGCGGTGGTGTCGATGAACCCGGATATCTTGGTCCTCGACGAGCCTACCAATGGGCTCGACGAGGATTCATGTGACATCGTGGTCAACTTCTTGCTGGCCTACGTCGCGGCGGGTAAGACGGTCTTGATGAGCACACATCACCAGGATTTGGTGCGACGCCTGGGTGCCCGCGCCATCTATATCGATCGATATCACCATGTGGTCGAGGCGCCTTCGCCGTCGTATGGAACCGAAAGCGGTGCTACGGACTAGTTGCTGCGTAGAGCGTGCGTAGCCGTTCGCGCGGCTTTGCCGTGATGGTATAGTTATCCAGGTTTTTATGGGGGTGGCTATGCCAAGCTGGAACATTCATATCGCTCAGACGGAGCGTTTGCTGGAGCGCACCGGTGCGCTTGCCAAGAGCGTTCGCGACCGCAATGCCTTTTTGTTTGGCTGCGTGGTTCCGGATATCTTCGTGGGCTATATGGTCCCTGGCATCGCCGATCCCATCCCGTACCGCATTACGCACTTTGCAAAGCCCGAGCCTATCCCTAAGCCGCGCGAGCACGAGTTCTGGGATACCTATGTGGCACCGTTGCTTAAAAGTTCGCCCACCGGTGCGCCGGCCGCGGCGACCTCGATTATCGAGGAACGCGAGCGACTGAATCGCGTACACTATCCCCAGCGCTACAAGGATGCCGAGCCGGTTGCCGGTCCCGGCGCTTGTGAGTTCTCGCTTGCGTCCGAAGATGTGGCTCAGTCGTTGCTCGATTTGACACTGGGCGTCTGGTCGCACCTGGTGGCCGACACGGTATGGAATACGCGCGTGAACCAGTACCTGGAGGCGCACGGCGGCAAGCCGTGTGAGGAGTTCCGCATTAAAAAGCAGGGCGATTTTGACTGGTTTGGCAAGACGTTGGGCATTGTTTCCATCCCGCGCGCGACCGATCGCCTGTATACTGCGGCGACGCGTTTTGGGCAGTATCCCATCCATAAAGAATATGTGCTCAAGACCATCGGCGTCATGCACGAGATTGTACGCGAAAACCCCGGCGAGTCCGATCATCCGCCGTATCGCCTGCTAACCGAGGAGTTTTTCGATACAACGTTTACCGAGGTCATCGAGCTAACCGAGGCGGGATTTGCGGCTCGCGTCGAATCGCCCGATATGCCTGCGCTTCCCCTGATTGCTAGCTGCTAGCTGGCCGGCCCGGCAGTGAATAGCTCAACCCAATCGACAAGTAGCTCTTGCCGTAAGGTATTTTCGGCAATGCGCTCCTGTTTGGTCTTTGGGGTGTAGGAAAGTCCAGCCTTTTTATGGATGAGCTCGGCTATGTGGTCGAAGCTCTTCTCATCCTTAATCTGGCCAAAGGTAATTTGGATGACGTCGTAGCCCATGCTTGTGAGCGCGGTGGCGCGCTCGGCATCGGAGAGGCTCGCGGCTTCGCTGCCGTGGGCGGAGCGGCCTTGGCATTCAAGGATGACACCCATGCTGTCGGTGGCGCTTTCGATGAGGATATCGGCGTAGCAGCAGGTTTTGTCATACAGCGAGCGCGCGGCGTCGCTGAGTGGGATGCGCACGTTGTTTGCGATGTTGATGCCCATGCCGCCCTCGTCGCGGGGGAGCGAGATAAGCATGGAGGTCTGTACTTCGAAGGGCGAGGAGGTCTGTCCTGTCATGCGTTCGGCGGCCCAGCGGAGCTGCTTAACACCGCGCAGGCCTGCGGCCTGCTTAGCGAACGCGGCGATATCCGCTGCGGAAAGAAGCGGCGTGCGCTTCCACAGGTTGGTATCCTTGCCGTTGACGTCGATAACCCGCTCCCAGCCGCAGTTGGGTGGAATGAGCTTAAGCGAAATGGCTTCATCGAGTTGTTGGTGCGTTCGCTCGCAGGGCTTAAACACTGCAAAGGAGTAGCTGGTTGCGTGAGACCTGCGTGGCAAGGCTGAGCAGTGTGAACTCCGGGGACGTGACATCAAATCCATGCTCAGTCTGCCTAAACGACCCGGGAGGTGGTTCTTGGGTCAGCAGACGGCTATGAAATAGCATTCCGTTCGCGCGCTGTTTTCTTTCGCCCACGAATCTCCAAACTGGTGTGCCGAGCAAGTCTTTAAATACTGGTTGTTTTGAGTAATGCACCAAGCGATGGTCATGGTCGGGCGGCAGGATTGCCGGATAGAGTCCTAGTATCTGGGGCGGGATGCGATAGTACTGAAAAGCTGTGGGTCCGCAAGCGAGAAATGACATGGCAATCCGATCGTTCGAGCGTTGTTTGGGCTAGAAAGGCTATCGGTTTCGGAAGTGCGGGGAAAAAGACAAACAGGCAAAGCACAAGCGGTATTTGAGCCAACTTTATCAGGGGTTTTGTTGAAATAAAAGGGCTTGTGCTCGGGGGTAAGCAATTTTTCCCCGCACTTCCGAAAACCAGGTCGATCTGACTCTTGCTAAAACGATTTAGCAGCGTCGGTTAAGGTGTGGGTTTGCCACCGGGCGAACACTTTTAGCGCTTGGGACTTTATTCATTGGGTCTCGAAGGGTGGATTTCGCGCTTTTGGTAAAGAAATGAGTGTGTGTTTTGCCGTGCGCCGGCATTGGCACAGAAAAAGGGCCCGGAAGGCTTCGCCTTCCGGGCCCTTTGCGATGCAAGTGTGCTTGCAAGTACGACTTAGCGCACCTGAGCGACGTAAGCGACGTTGGTCGAGGAGACCTTGTCCTCGAGCTGGACGCTCATGCGGGGATCGCCAGCGGTGGCGACGGTCAGGTCGCCGGCCTCGACGTAGCCGAGCTCCTTAGCGGTCTCGATCGCCTTGACGATCGTGCCGTTGACGGTGCCCTGGGTAATCTCGGCCTGGTGCGGGATAACGCCCCAGTACATGATCATCTGCTGGACGGCCCACTCGTGGCGGGAGAACGCGCAGATCGGCATGTTGGGACGGAAGTGCGAGATCAGGCGAGCAGTACGGCCGGTGGTCGTCGGCACGGTGATGCACTTGGCGCCAACGGTGGTGGCCATGTTCACAGCGGACATACCCACAACGTTGTTGACAACGCGGGTGCCGTGAGCGTCAGCCGGAACCTCGAGCGGAGCGTGAGCCGGGAGGTACTTCTCGGTCTCGAGAGCAATGCTGGCCTGCATCTTGACGGCCTCGACCGGGTACTTACCGGCAGCGGACTCGCCGGACAGCATAACGGCGTCGGTGCCGTCGTAAATGGCGTTAGCAACGTCGGCAACCTCGGCGCGCGTCGGGCGCGGGTTCTGCTGCATGGAGTCGAGCATCTGCGTAGCGGTGATAACGGGCTTGTAGGCCGCGTTGCACTTGGCGATGATCTCCTTCTGGATGTGCGGAACGAGCTCGGGCTTGATCTCGATGCCCAGGTCGCCACGGGCGACCATGATGCCGTCGGAAGCCTCGAGGATCTCGTCGAAGTTCTCGACGCCCAGGGCGCACTCGATCTTCGGGAAGATCGTCACGTGCTCGCCGCCGTTCTCGCGGCAAAGCTCGCGGATGCCGCGGACGGACTCGCCGTCGCGGATGAAGGAAGCGGCGATGTAGTCGATGTTCTCGGTCAGGCCAAAGAGGATGTCCTGACGATCGCGCTCGGTGATGGCGGGCAGCGAGATGTTGACGTTGGGCATGTTGACGCCCTTGCGCTCGCCGATCAGGCCGTCGTTCTTAACGACGCAGGTCATGTCCTGGCCGTCGACGGACTCGACCTCGAGGGCAACCAGGCCGTCATCGATCAGGATGAGGGAGCCCTTCTCGACCTCGGAGGGCAGAGCCAGGTAGTCGAGGGAGATGTGCTCAGAGGTGCCGTGGAAATCCTCGGTCGTGGGCTGAGCGGTGACGACGATCTTATCGCCGGTCTTGACGGCAACCTTCTTGCCATCGACCAGAAGGCCGGTGCGGACCTCGGGGCCCTTGGTGTCGAGCAGGATGCCGACGGGCAGACCGAGCTCCTTGGAAATACGACGGACGCGCTCGATGCGACCGTGGTGCTCGTCGTAGGATCCGTGCGAGAAGTTAAAACGGGCGACGTTCATGCCCGCCTTGATCATCTCGCGGATGGTCTCGTCGCTATCGCAGGCGGGACCCATGGTGCATACAATCTTGGTGCGCTTGTACATTCAGACCTCCATCTGACATCGTCTTGCGCTGATAGATAAACCTTAAGAAATAAAACTGAGATGATTATAACGAAATGCCGACCGAATACCTCAAAAAATCGACCGTATGCCGAATTAGAAGTTCATTTTTTGCGGTAAAAACGGTATATGAAAAATCTTTACCAACCGTTCTGACCGCTGCTATCTGGGCGATATTTCAGTTTGATGATGCACCGAAGAAAAAACGTTTTATCAATGTTGAGCATCACACGGTCTGCATCGTTGCACTCGAGCCGTGTTTCCAATTGGAATGTTTTGGCTAGACGCGCCGCTTTGGGGTACCATAGCCCCACTATCAACTGCCGCTCAGCACGGCAGCCTTGATGAGCCCTTGCCCTTCTCCTGGGAATTATGATCGGGCATCAATCTGCTGAGTGGCCCGAATCCCAGGAGGGGACTCTATATGCAAAAGGAATACCTGTCCGCCGCGGCGGAGGTACTCAGCGACCAAGGTGTCGATGAGAACCTCGGCCTGAGCAACGACGAGGCGTCGTCGCGCCTCGCCAAGACAGGCCCTAACAAGCTCGAGGAAGCCGAGAAGACGCCGTTGTGGAAGCGCTTCTTTGAGCAGATGGCCGATCCCATGGTCATCATGCTGATCGTTGCCGCCGTCATCAGTGCACTCACGGGCATGGTCAAGGGCGAGGCGGACTTTGCCGACGTTGCCATCATCATGTTCGTCGTTATCGTCAACTCGGTGCTGGGCGTGGTCCAGGAAGCTAAAAGCGAGGAGGCTCTCGAGGCCCTGCAGGAGATGAGCGCGGCGCAGTCCAAGGTGCTGCGCGACGGCAAGCTCGTGCACCTGCCGAGCGCCGAGCTCGTGCCCGGTGACGTGATCATGCTCGAGGCGGGCGACTCCGTCCCGGCCGACTGCCGCGTGCTCGAGAGCGCCACGATGAAGATCGAAGAGGCCGCCCTTACCGGCGAGTCCGTGCCCGTCGAGAAGCATGCCAACGTGATCGAGCTCGCCACCGGCACCGATGACGTGCCGCTCGGCGACCGCAAGAACATGTGCTACATGGGCTCCACCGTGGTGTACGGCCGTGGCCGCGCCGTCGTAGTCGGTACCGGCATGGATACCGAGATGGGCAAGATCGCCGGTGCCCTGGCTGAGGCCAAGGAAGAGCTCACGCCGCTGCAGGTGAAGCTCGCCGAGCTCAGCCGCATCCTCACCATCATGGTCATCGTCATCTGCGTCGTGATCTTTGGTGTCGATATCATCCGCCACGGCGTGGGCAACGTTCTTACCGACCCGACCGCCCTGCTCGACACCTTTATGGTCGCTGTCTCGCTTGCCGTCGCCGCCATCCCCGAGGGCCTGGTCGCCGTCGTGACCATCGTGCTGTCGCTTGGCGTGACCAAGATGGCCAAGCGTCAGGCAATCATCCGCAAGCTCTCTGCCGTCGAGACCCTTGGCTGCACGCAGACCATCTGCTCCGACAAGACCGGTACCCTCACCCAGAACAAGATGACCGTCGTCAAGCACGAACTCGCCGCGCCTAAGGAGAAGTTCCTGGCCGGTATGGCGCTGTGCTCCGATGCCCAGTGGGACGAGGACTTGGGCGAGGCCGTGGGCGAGCCGACTGAGTGCGCGCTCGTCAACGACGCCGGCAAGGCGGGCCTCACTGGCCTGACTGCCGAGCACCCGCGCGTGGGCGAGGCCCCGTTCGACTCGGGCCGCAAGATGATGTCCGTGGTTGTCGAGACCCTGGACGGCGAGTATGAGCAGTACACCAAGGGCGCGCCCGACGTGGTGATCGGCCTGTGCACCCATATCTACGAGGGCGATAAGGTTGTCCCCCTGACCGAAGAGCGTCGCGCCGAGCTC
>CABUGR010000022.1 GCA_902491135.1 uncultured Collinsella sp.
CCGTATGCTTTCGGGCATGTTCTTCCACAGGCGCGCCGCCTCGATGTCGGTCGTGCCGCACCCGCGGCAGAACTCGTCCTCGGCCCTCTCCTCGGCGATGAATCTCTCGATGATCGTCTCGTCGACCATGGCGGTTTCCTTTCCGTTGACGATGTTTGCCAGCGTGTTTTGCCGTTCGCTGCAAATGCATATGGGCCTATGCGTTGCAACTGTACGAATATTTCAGACATTTGCGACATCAAAGACGCCTGGGAGCCGATGACGTGGCATCCAGCCATTCCGGGGTTGGGCCTTGCAATAGGCGCGGGATTCTTTACTGATCGAACGAGGTGGTTGTATGGCGGCGAATCAAGCATTTGGCGTTTCCGGCAGGGAAGAGCTGGAAGGCGAAGCTCCTGCAGGAGGGATAGCGGCGGTTTGTATGCCTGGTGAGCCTAATTCCGACAGCCTTGAGGCGATTCGCGAGGGCGACGCGTTCTTGGCGTCCAGAGAGTGTGGGCGCTTCGCCAATGGGACCGATCTCGTTGCCGCGGCGATGGCGCGATAGCACCATGGCTGCGATGCTATCGGTGATGGTGCGACACGTCCTTTTCGCGGGCTGTTGACGCATCGCGGCTCCCGATGGATAATCTCAGCCGATGTAAATACCTATCGGTTTTGTAAGGGCGGGACCCACCCGGCCTCGCCCTGGTTTTATATGCGGGCCGCGCTGGGTGAATCGTAAATGCATCGTGTGTATGAAAAACTAGGCGGAACCGCTTCCACGACTCTGCCTTACAAAACCCGCAGGTTTTGCTGTCTGAATCCATTATGGCCTGCCGGGGGTTGGTTGGTCAATGCGGCGATCTCGAATAGGGGCCCGTGGCGTCGGTGGGCTTGTCCCCGGTCGCGCGCTATGCATCTCTCGATGTGACCTCGCATGCCGCAATGGCCTATTGCATGAATCGGGGCCGTAACACCCGACGGCTCTGCCCCTCGCGGTCAGCTGCGAGTCGTGAGCGCTTTCGTTGAGGCGATACGCGAGGACGCTTTTCTCCGCGAGTTGTTTCAGCGTCTTCGTCGCCTTGGTTCTCCCGACGCTCGCCTGCTCCATGCCCCTTCTTCGTCGCGCGGCGATCCTCTCGGTCTCGTTGAGATTTTCGAGCACCGCTGAATCGGCAATGGCGCCAACTGCGCCGGACGCCGTGCTGCCAGTTCGGTCATTCACCTGCAACCGGGGCGCTTGAAGACGACGACGGTGCTGTTGACGGTCTGCTCGAAGCGGAACCTCACGCCCGTGGCCTCGCAGGCTTCCTTGATGCGCGGAATGTCCGTGCCGTACTGCTCGATGACGCCGGTGCGGAAAAACGTCCGCGCGATGGCGGGGTTGCGCAGGCCGAACTCGCTGGCGACGCCCTCGAGGTGCCTCTCCGGCGAGTCGCCCTCGGGGAACAGGCCCGAGCTCACGATCTGGACGGTGTCCATGAACACGTTGACCTCGACCGCGGTGCCGGTGGCGTAGTCGCGGTGGCACAGCGCGTTGGCAACCGCCTCGCGGATGGCCTCGGCCGGGATCTCGGGGATCTCCTTGCGGTACATGCCCGTCTCGCCGATGATGAACTTGCGCCCGATGTTCGACGCCACGAAGTACTCGGCGAAGTCGAGCAGCTTGAGAGCTAACGGCAAAGAGAATGAACTTGAAGCTGCCAATCCTTCGATTAACGATTTTCTAAGTGGGTATATTAAGGACAATGATATTGAAGCTACGCACATTGTTGAAAATGCTACATACGTAAATCAACTCTGGAGAATGGCAAAGTACTGTGAATGTGAGTTGGTGACATGCGCGCTTGAGGCTCGTATCTGCGATGATGATGTCATTAATATGCCATGCTGCGGTTCCAAAGTTATCGTAACGACAGTTGGCCGTCTGCTCGGTGTGTTTGTTGAGTGTCCGGAGCTTATCAAACAATCAAATGCGGGTTTGCTGGCAGAGCTTTTGTTGAGAGCGGGAAGCGAGGCAGCAGCGCTTGTTGAGGAGAGCGCTGCTGCAAAAGTGTTATCGCTTATTGCCGATGAGAAGAAATTGGAGGAGTTGCCAGGAGTGGCTAGTTTTCTCGTTTCTTCCAGAGGGCTTTCTGCCGCAATGAACTGCACCTCTGCTTTTGACGCAGAAAAGGTGTACGGGCTTTTTGTTGACGCGTGTAGTATCAAAAACAAGTCTGATTATGTGGAATTTGGGAGTTGGATTTTTGAATTAGGTCTCGAGCAATGGCTCTACGAGCTTGCTCACGATCTTGCTGAAGCGGAGGCGGAAGAGGCTGTGTCATTATTTGCCTTGGCCCTGCCCGATTATATAGAGGATGAAGATGCTCTCGACGATGAGCTTGAGTATTTGATTTGGAAACACCTTAAAGAGCGTGTGTTGCTGGAAGTGTTGGAAGATTACGCTGATGAGGTTTTAGGCAGTGGGCTTTTTAAGATGGTGATGACTGACATGCTTGAAACTGCAATAGAGGATGCCATTGACCAAGAGTCGCACTGTCACTCGGTTCGGGAACTTTCTAAAAGTCATTTCATTCCTTCTGATAAAGCGAGAAACACGGCAAATGGCAAGCTGGCGCTGAAGCGGCTGTTTGGGGAGGCAGCTGATGCATTCTCATGAAGCCGGCGGTTGCGTAGCGTTTCTCCAGTTCAATTGGACCGCCAGCATGAGCGCGGATTTGCCGTCGGGAAAGGTGCCGACGAGGCGGGTATGGCGACGTTTTCCCTGTCGAGGCACTCGATCGCGCTGTTTGTGCGGATGCGCCGCCAATGCTCGCGAGGGCATCTCGCAGTCCGCCAGCGTCTCAGCGTATCCATCGTGCGCCACCTTGTCGGTTTTCTCGAGCCTTATGGACTCCAGATTGACGGCCGACGACTCCGGTTGTCTGAGGTAGAGTAATAATTGCGGGATTCGTCATCAGGTTTTTTTCAGAAGTCATTACGCCTCTTCGGGGAAGAAACTCCCCGACCTCAGCTTCGGTATCCTCATCGTGATGTCGCCGATGCACGTGACCAGGTTGCGCTCGTGGTAGCCGTTGCGGCTGTTGGCGTCTCCCGCGCACAGCTGGTCAGCATCGGCATCCATGATCGCGCTCACGACGTCCTCGGCGATGCGCCTCATGAGCTCCATCAGGTTCACCGATCCGTTCTCGAACCTCGGCATCGCCGGCTGCTCCCGCATGCTTTCTGCTAGGCTCTCCATTGTGGTCTTCGTCCTTTCCAAGAATCCGTTATGTCGCAATTCCAGATTCTAGGGCGGAGGCCGTCTCTCTTCAAAGCCGTCTCGACTTGCTTCGCTTATGCCAGTTTTTCCGGCACGATCGAGACGATAGGGTACCTAAATCGCAATAGCGTCAGAGCTCGAAAGCATGCCGACATTTGAATGATTTTAGACGATGCGTGTTTGCTGACAAGATTTATGATAAATCTGCGTAGTGTGTGCAGACTGTTTTGCGAGGAGGTCTCTGCTCATGGGGTTATCAGAAGGTCTCAATTTGCTTGCGCTAGTGATTGTGCCTCTTGTCGCTGTAGTGGTTGGTCAATATCTTCAGACTCGCTCTAAGAAGAAAGATGAGCAGTACAAGATCTTCAAGGAACTGCTGCGGAGCAGAGTGTTTGGAATCAATGCTGAGAGCGTTGAAGCATACAACATGATTCACATAGTCTTTTCTTCTCATAAAGAAGTGAGGAAATGTTGGGATGCATATTTCGCTTCTCTTTGCGTAGAAAACCCCAGCGAAGATGATCTCAGCGACTGCGAGCAGAAGCAGCTTGCCCTGTTGAAAGAAATGGCCAAATCCCTTGGCTACGGTGATGAACTATCGCAAGCGGCATTGGCCACTAAGTATCTCCCAAAAGGCATGGTCCAAAACTATATGGACGACAAACGTCAGAGAGAAAACTATGCCAATACAATGGAAGTTATTGGCAAACTAATTGACAGCAACGTCAAACGCAATGAGCCGCCAAAGTGATGTGGTGTTGTAAGTGGGGAAGAGTTAGCGCAAACATGCGTGTCGCACGTGGGTAGGTAAGTGAAATGGTTGTGAGAGACGTTGCCCTTTATAATCTCTCCAAACCAACTCTGATATAAGGGGAGGCGGCGGCTTTGGATAGCTATGGCCCATCTTTCGGCACTGATACGCCAATCAAGGTGAAGGAGCAGGATCTTATCGGAAGAGCTTCTTTTGCTGAGAGGTTGGCTGACATTCTGAAATCCGCAGAGGGTTCCGAGCCGCTTGTCATTGGTTTGTACGGGTCTTGGGGATCAGGCAAAACTTCGGTCATAAACCTTGTCGATAATGAACTTTCGCGGAAGGCTGGTGACGGCGAAACGGTCGTCTCGGTCGTTCGCTTTGAGCCATGGAATTGCCTTACGGTTGAGCAGTTGCTCGGCCAATTTTTTAAGGAAGTCGGAGATGCGCTCAACAAGGATGCGCATGGGGACAAGCTGCGTGACAGGCTGCGTCGCAAACTGCTTTGCAAGCGTCCCGAGGTGTTCGATGCCTTCACGGACTATTTCGAAGCCCTGTTGACGACCGCCGGTGATGCTGCCAGTTTGGCGGGCGTGCCGCTTGCGGGTGTTGCCGCACCTGCTTTTGGCAAGCATTTGGCGAGCAGGTTGAAGAAATCCGCAGACAGAGTAGGGAGCATTTCTGCAAAGAAGCAGGCGCTTGAGAAGGAGCTCTTTAAATTCGGCGGGCGCGTTGTGGTAATCATCGATGATATCGACAGGCTCCCGAACGACCAGGTTCGCATGGTATTCCAACTCGTCGCCTCACTGGCAAAGCTTCCCAAGATAAATTACCTTCTTTCGTTCGATGAAGAGGTGGTTACGCGGGCTTTGAGCGAAGTCCAGAAGTGCGACGGCGCTGAATACCTGGAGAAGGTAATCCAGGTCCCTGTGCGCTTGCCGTCCGTTTCCTCGGGCGACCTGGGGCGGATTCTTCTAAAGGATATCAACGCGATTTTCGAGGCGTTTGCCTATAGACAGGAGGACCTCGACGACAAGAGGTGGAACGGCATCCGCCTGACGTTTCTGAATAACCGGTTCTCCACCATAAGGGAGATTCGGCGGTTTACGAACGCGCTGAAGGCGAAGTTGAGCATTTTGCCGCGATTCTGCTGCTTCGAGGACGTCGTCGCCTTGACGGTGCTGGAGCTCAAGACGCCAAAACTCGTTGATTGGGTTCGCGCGCACAAGGACTTCCTTTGCGGCACAATTGGATCGTCGTTGTATATGGGAAACAGGAATCCGAAAGAGAGCCTCGCCAATTTGGAGGAGCAGCTTTCTGGGATAGTTCCGATCTCTGAGGCCAAGTGGGCGGTCGAGGCTGTCTACAGGCTCTTTCCACGGCTTGCAAATGAAACTGGCATGAGCCATTCCGTCTCTAATTCGAGCGAGAGCTTGAACGCTATTTGGCGGGCTGATTCCTTCGATCTGTACTTCCATTCGAACATGCCGGACGGAATCGACGTTCACGAGGTGCAGGATGCGTTGAATGTGTACGATTGGGATGCTCTGCTTGACGGTTTTCGTAAGCATGCCGAAGCGGGGAATTTGATTGATTTTGTGTCGGCCATGAGGACCAACGTGTCGACATTGGAAGAAAGGCGTGCTGAAGTGGTTGCTAAAGCGTGCCTTTTGGCTTTGGGAATGAGCGAGGAGAAGAGAGACGCTCTCTTGGCCTCCACCACTGCCGACCTGGAGCTCATCAGGCTCATCGAGTCGCTGTTCAAACGGTTGGGGCCTGCTAAGTCTGACGAGATTCTGCGAGCGTCGATGGACGAGAGCAAGGGGAGGATTATCTATCCGCTCGCGCTTTTCTTGATATGGCAGCTGAACAGTCTGAATGACGCGGAAAACAGCGGTTGCGAGACGCTTTTGCCCGAAGGCAGTATTTTCGAGCTTTCCGATGCCGTTTGCGCCAAGGTGGGCGAGGACGCCGCCGCGAGGAACCTGTTCCTAGACGATGAGTGCCATTATGCTTTGAGCTTGCTAAAGAAACGTAAGCCCAATGAATTCATGGCTTACGCGAAGAGGATTGCCAATGCCGACGGTGCGGGGTGTGCGTCTTTCCTCTCGTTCGGGCCGAGGCGCTACACCTCGCTGGGTGGCGGCGAAGTCACGAGGTTCACATTTGATAAAGCTGATGTCGCAAAGGTGGTCGAACTCGCAAAAGTCGACGGTCTTCTTGCCGGGGCGCGCGCGGACGGCAGCTTCTTCGAGTTGTCGGAAGATTGTCAGCTAGCTGCGGCCGCTTTCTGTGTCGCGAACCAAGACGATGATGCTGAAATGGTTTCTGCTGAAGACGCCGGCGAGCTTCTCAAGCGTTGGAGGCGGGATAGTGAAAGGGCGTGATTGCAGACGGCAGTGCTGGAGGGTCTTTGTTGGCGCTTTCGAGCTGATTCCTTTTCCGCTCATGGGTCGTAGCTGAGCGAAGCAGACGATACGAGGAAACGGTTCGCATTTTCTTGCTCAGTGGCGCTGCGCTATAGCAAGTGCGGGCTACTAGACAGGCTCAAGCATCGCGAAGAGGAGTTCTTGCTGGACATGGGGTCGTTTGCGGGAGTCTGTACGCAACGAGCGATTTTCACAATTTGGCCGTGGCTACCAAGGGCATGATCGAATCTCTGAGGAAAATCAGCAAGTGAAACGATAAGGCGAACAACGAAGCGCGGTTCCTAGCTCATTGCTTTCTCGGGCACTTGCTGATTTGGCTTTGTGGAACATAACTGCAACGGCTTCGCGTTGGCGCACACTACGACAACCCGAGCTTTGGCTACTACGGCGTAAACTGCCTGCTCAAAGACACCAAGCAGTTGCTGGCGAACTGCAAGGACGTGCCCCAGAATTTGATCGAGGCCATAGTTGACGCCAATCGCACCCGCAAAGACTTCGTCGCCGACGAGGTGCTGCAGATGGCGTGGGACAAGGTCTACGAGGACAAGAAGAGACCGGTTGTTTGCGTGTGCCGCCTGACCACGAAGTCAAACTCCGACAACTTCCGCGCGAGCTCCATCCAGGGCGTCGTGAAGCGCGTGAAGGCCAAGGGCGTGCCCGTGGTGGTCTACGAGCCCACGCTCGACGCGCCGGAGTTCTTCGGGTCCGAGGTAACGCACGACCTGGACAAGTTCAAGGCCAAGTGCGATGTGATTGTGGCTAACCGTTGGAGCGACGATTTGGCCGATGTTGCAGACAAGGTGTACTCGAGGGATTTGTTCAAGAGAGATTAACCACTTTAGGTGCTATGACCTGCACCATTTAAGGGGCATCATCTTAAGGTGATGCCCCTATTATTAATTTGGCTACAACACGCGAGCAGATAGCCTGCAGAGCAGCCATGGGCTATTTGTGCGTAGGATCGCCTCCCGCTACTACCCAATCTTGCTATTAAGAGCAATTAAGCATGTGTCCGGTCTCGGCAATGATGTTCCCGACAACGCCATTCCTGTAGATCGAGATGCGTGGTCGAGGGGCTCTTTGCCACATTGTTAGGGTGCTAGACAAAGGGGACGGTGCGGGTGGATAAAAATGCCGACTTGGGTGTTCGTAGGTGGATACCCAAGTCGGCATTTGCTGTCTTGGGGCCGAGAAAACCGAGCTTGGTATTTGCTCTGGGATACCCAGCTCGGTGTTTGTGATGCGTTTGGGCGAAAAACTAGAAAATACCGCCTTCGGGGTTGCCCTCTATTACGCTGGCGGCGATGTTAATGCCAAAGTCATCCGTCGTAACCCCTCCGTCCGTGACGATAACGTCCATCTGGGGCTGCTCGTAGGTGCAGGTCTGGTGCTCCATTGCGGATCCTATCTGTTGAGGTTGCGAGTTGGTTGTACCCACCTCGGAGGTCTTGCGTATAATGCAGAGGTCGTTACATACCTACTTCCTGAATGGTTTTGAAGCCTATGCAGCTGTCTCTTGCGAACATCCTCGTTGACGTGGACGGCATTGACGATTCTCGCTTCTTTGGTGACTACCTTGTGCCTTCTCCGGCGCCCGTTGCGGACCTCAGCCTCTGCGTGACCCCGGAACTCGTTCAGGCCGAGCGAGAGATTGCCAGTCAACCCTACTTCTCTGACACCTACCTGACCCAGCTCGCCCTTCTTCGCCAGCTTGCCGAGAAAGGCCCTGCCGTTGGACGCTTCCTCATGCACGCTGCCGTGCTTGAGTACGATGGCCGCGCCTACGCCTTCGCCGCTTCCAGCGGTACGGGCAAGTCCACCCACCTGCTACTTTGGCACCGTACACTGGGCAATGCGGTCCAGGCGGTCAACGGGGACAAGCCCCTGCTGTACGCAAGTGACGCCGAGGTGATGGCCTACGGCACCCCGTGGTCTGGTAAGGAGGGCTGGCAGCGCAACGTCTGCGTTCCACTTGGCGGTCTCTGTTTCATCTCGCGCGGCGAGAAGGACGTCTGCCGGCGCATCGAGCCGGCGGATGTCCTTGAGCGTGCGCTTAGGCAGCTCTACGTTCCCTCGGATGCTTCCGCCGCAGTTCTCACGGTGGAGTTTCTTGATGTGCTGCTGCGGCGCGTTCCGGTCTACGAGCTTTCCTGCACCATGGAACCAACCGCAGTTCGCGCTAGCTTCGAGGCCATGACAGGCCAAGACTTTGACGCGTGTTTAGTCAACAATGATGAAAGGAATTCCCATGAGGATTAAGCAGGGCTTTGTTATGCGAGACGTCGCCGGCCAGGCCGTGGTCATTGCCACCGGTGACGCCAGCCGAGACTTCCATGGCATGGTCAAGCTCAACCAGACTGCGGCCGTCGTCTGGCACGGCGTGGAGGAGGGGCTGGACGTGAAGGCCATAGCCGAGCGCCTCGTAGCCGAGTACGACGTGGAGACTGGCCGTGCCCTCGCTGACGTTGAGGCACTTCTCGCCCGCATGCGCGAGCAGGGCTTTGTTGAGGACTGACACATAAAAGAGCGGCTAGCCGAGAAGGATTCGGTTAGCCGCTCAGGGGTGCTACTAGTGGGGTTGGTTATCAATCGCCGCCCCAATCGCCCGAGCAAACGTCCTCCCAACAACCGAATGGGGAATCACTCACAGGGGTGCCGTCTGGTTTCACGACGCACCACCTAGACAGAGTGCATACCTCATCCCCTCGCTCCAACAAAATCACGTCCATCTCCGGCGAGACATACCCTCTGTTCTTTTTGTCCATATCGAGAAGCGCCCTTCGTTAGCATTTACAGTCGGACTAAATTTACTCCCCTCTCGCATGCTGCGCAAGTAGATGTTTTGCCTGCCTGGCATGTTCCACAAAACAGGAAGGCAGATTATCGTGGAGACCATCCAAGAACCGGTATCCAACGTGCTCAAGATCTTGGGCGAGCCCAAGGCCGCGCCGGACGGCTGGAGGTGGACCAACCACCTGGTCTTCCAGGAGGTCGGGGAGGGCATCCTTGCCTTCAACACGCTGACGCGCGAGCTCGCGCTCCTCTCGCCTGAGGAGTTTGGCAGCCCGGACGAGTGCCTTGAGCTGCAGGAACGCTGGTTCCGCGTTCCGGCGAGCATAGACGACAAGAGCTCGGCGGACCTCGTGCGCCTGGTGCTGGAGTCCCTCCTCCAGAGGCCCGAGCACGTCACCACCTATCACGTCTTCACCACCATGGACTGCAACGCGCGCTGCTTCTACTGCTACGAGAAGGACCGCGCCCGCCCGACCATGAGCGTCGGGACCGCGCACAAGACGGCCGACTACATCGTGCGCCACTGCGGCGGCAACAAGGTGCGCCTTGACTGGTTTGGTGGAGAGCCCCTGTACAACGCTCAGGTCATTGACCTCATCTGCAACGACCTCGTTGAGCGCGGCATCGGGTACGAGTCCTCCATGATCTCCAATGGCTTCCTCTTTGACGAGAAGCTCATCAAGCGCGCAGCCGAGCTCTGGCGGCTTCGCCAGATTCAGATCACGCTTGACGGCACCGAGTGCGTCTACAACGCCGTTAAGCGCTACGTTGACGCCGGCGAGAAGAGCCCCTACCAGGTGGTGCTCGCAAACATCCGGGGTCTGCTTGACGCGGGCGTCCGCGTGATAGTGCGGCTCAATGTGAGCAGGGCCAACGCTAAGAATCTCCTGGCCCTGGTGGACGACCTTGAGGCGCGGTTTGCCGGCGCCAGGCTGCTCAGTGTCTACTG
>CABUGR010000023.1 GCA_902491135.1 uncultured Collinsella sp.
GTTTTGGGCAATCTGCCACCAGTTGTTGAAGAACAGCAGCGACGGCAGGATGTCGGGGCGCATCTTGGTGAGCATCACGTGGTTAAAGACGGTGCACAGCGCACAGGTCACCACCACGACGGTCACCACGGCGGGGACCAGGCGACGGATGCGGCGGATCCAGAAGCTCTTGAGGTCGATGCGGCCGGTCTTAGCGACTTCGTTGAGCAGCAGGCGTGTGATCAGATAGCCCGAAAGCACAAAGAAGATCGTGACGCCGAGCAGACCGCCCTGTGCCCATGTGAGGTTGAGGTGATAGAGCACCACCGCGACGACGGCAAGCGTGCGCAGGCCGTCAAGGGCAGGGATGTAGCGGGACTTGGGGCGAGCAGGCGTCTGCTCCGCGGCGGGAGTGTTGGCGCGGCCCGCGTTGTTGGCAGAAGCGCGATGGGGACTCGCGGTGCGTCGCGGCTCGTTGGCACGGCGTTCGCTCTTCACGCGTTCGTGCGGCGCCGGCTCGTTGCCCGTGCGGCGTCGACCGCGCGAGCCCGATTGCGAGAATTGTTCCATAAAACATCATCCAATGACGAGAATAATCAGCACGTATTCATTGTAGCTGCCTGCTCCTGTGAATGCTTGCTGCTGGCGCAACCTCAAGGGTGCGTTCACATCAAAGTGAACTAAAGTTATAGAGGTGCGAAGGCGCGCAATCGACGGTCGACGGTGGGTGCAAAGCCCGCAGATGAGGAGGTTTCCATGGCAGATCGCGGCATCGTTGCGGTGTTCGGCAGCATGAACATGGACCTTTCGGTGGCGTGCGAGCGCATACCGCGCGCGGGCGAGACCGTCGGCGGCAGCGGGTTTATCACCAACGCCGGCGGCAAGGGCGCCAATCAGGCCGTAGCTGCCGCGCGTATGGGCGCGTGCACGCACATGATCGGCGCGGTCGGTCGCGACGCGTTCGGCGCGTCGCTCGTGGTGGGGCTCCAAGACGCCGGCGTGGACTGTGACTTTGTAGTGCATCGCGATGACGTGGAGACGGGAACGGCGACCATCATTCGCTGCGAGGGCGACAACCGCATCGTACTGTCACCGGGCGCCAACCATGCGCTTGCGGGCGCGGACGTTGCCTGCGCGCTGAGGCGTCTGGTGGCTCATGAGCTCGACGGCGACGCCAGCGAGATTGCCCCGGCTGCCGGAAGCGTCTTTATCGCCCAGGGCGAATGTGACCTTGCAGCGACGGCCGAGGCGCTTGTTTGCGCTCACGAGCTGGGGTTCTATACGGTCTTTAATCCAGCGCCCGCCTGCGAGCTGCCTGCGGAGGTCTGGCCTGCGGTCGACTTGGTCTGCCCCAACGAGACCGAGTGCCAGGTGCTGACGGGCATTCTGCCCACGGATGACGCGAGTTGCGTCACCGCGCTCAATGCGCTGCTCGACAAGGGTGCCGGAGCTGCGGTCATCACGTTGGGCGGTGCCGGCTCGGTTACGCTCGGCGATGGCGGTGAGCTGCTGCGCATGCCGGCACTTTCGAGTACGGTAGTCGATACCACGGCCGCCGGCGATACGTTTATCGGCGCGTTGGCGGCGGCTCGCCTAGAGGGCTTGCCGCTCTTTGAGTGCATGGCCGCGGGTGCTCGCGCCTCGGCAGTGACGGTGTCGCGCCTGGGCGCTCAGCAATCGATTCCCACGCGCGCCGAAGTTGAACATTGGTTTGGTTAAATGATAAAGACGGAGAAGCGGAGTAGAACAATGGCAATCAAGAAGCTGATCCTTGATCTGGATATGGGTGTGGACGATGCGATGGCGCTGGCCTATGCCATCGCGAGCCCCGAGGTGGAGCTCGTGGGCATCACCACGTGCTTTGGTAACGTGCGTGTCGAGCAATCGGCGCACAATTGCCTGGCGGTGCTCGATCTGCTGGGTCGTCCCGAGGTGCCGGTGTACCTGGGCGCTGACCGTCCTCTGCAGGCGACTGAGCCCTATATGCCGCCGGCGTCCATCGCGCTCATTCACGGCAAGAACGGCATCGGCGGCGCGAGCGTGCCCGCGTCGCCCTACGAGCCGGTGGGGGCGACCTCGGCCGACGGCAACGCTGCGGTCGATTATCTGATCGATGCCGCGCGCACCTATGGTCCCGATCTGGTCTACGTAGCGACTGGCCCGCTCTCCAACCTGGCGCTCGCCCTGGAGCGCGATGCGGCGGCGATGATGTCCATCGGCCGCGTGGTCGTGATGGGCGGCGCCCTTACCGTGCCCGGCAACGTGAGCGCGGGCGCCGAGGCCAATATGGCGAGCGACCCCGAGGCAGCCGACGCGGTGCTGCGCTCGGGCCGTAAGCTCACCATGGTGGGTCTGGACGTGACGCATCGCGTGGTGCTCACACGCCGCGACATTGCCGGCTGGACGGGCTCGGGCACCATGGCGGGCTGCGCATTTGCGAGCATGGTCGAGCACTACATTGGCTCGTACGAGATGAACGCACCCTACCTGGGTGGTTGTGCGCTGCACGATCCGCTGGCCGTTGCCGTGGCGATCGACCCCACGCTCGTAGGTGCGCTCGGCTGCAACCTGCGTGTTGATCTGCTGGGCGAGTACCGCGGTCGCACCATCTGCGATGAGCGCCGCCTGTCCGATCCGGACAAGAGCGCGCTTGTGGCACTGACCGTGGATGCTCCGCGCTTCCTGTCCGAGTTCAAGACGCGTATGGCCAGTGTCCTTGGCTAAGTTGTCTTTTTGGGACGGGGCTTTTTTGACTGGTATGATTGGTGCGACCATTCGAACCAGCTAAAAGAGCCCCGTCCCAATTTGACTATCGAGAGGATCTGCCATGGAGCGCATCGCCAGCTTTTCCGTTGATCATCTGCTGCTTGAGCCCGGCGTGTATGTGAGCCGCATCGACCGCGATCCGGCGACCGGTGCCGTCGTCACCACGTTTGACCTGCGCCTGACCACGCCCAACAAGGAGCCGGTCATGAACACGGCCGAGTGCCACACCATCGAACACCTGGGCGCGACGTTCCTCCGCAACCATGCCGAGTGGTCGAGCCGCATTGTCTACTTTGGGCCCATGGGCTGCCGCACGGGCTTTTACCTGGTTGTCTTTGGCGAGCTGACGAGCGAGAAGATCTTGCCGCTCGTCCGCGAGCTGTTTGAGTTTGTCGCCGACTTTGAGGGCGATGTCCCCGGTGCCGCTCCCGAGGAATGCGGTAACTACCTGGACCAGAACCTCCCCATGGCCAACTGGCTTGCGCGCCGCTACCTCGACCGCGACCTGGCCGATATCGACGAGAAACACCTGCACTATCAGCAGGCGTAAGAGCTTTATCGCCCAAAACGAGCGCATTGGGCGCCTTCGCTTATGCGGGGGCGCCTTTTTGTTGATTGGTCGGGACGAGCGTTCAAAATCGCTCATGTTTGTTCTAGAATGTTCGTATAGTCACATTTACGAACAGGAGTGAACATGCATATCTACTCTGTCAACGATCCCGAGTTCAAATCCTATGGCAACGTTTGGGATGACGTCCCGTCCGAGCTCACGTCGCCCGTGCTCGAGGCACTCTCTGCCACGCCCATTCCCGAGGGCAGCAAGTACGTTGCAAGCGCGCCGGAGCTCGAGGGCGTCAAGGATGCCGATAAACTGGGCTTTCTCATGTTTGGCGGCCGTCCCTTCCAGCTCGGCTGGTGCAACGGCCACAACACGCGTCTCAACTGCCTGGAGTACCACCGCGCCAGCGAGTTTAACCTGGGCGCCCGCGATTTTATTCTGCTCGTGGCGCATCGCTGGGAGATCGAGGACGGCAAGCTCGACACCGCGTGCGTCAAGGCGTTCCGCGTGCCGGCGGGTACGGTTGTTGAGGTCTTCAACACCACGCTCCACTATACGCCCTGCATGGTCGACGAAGGCGGCTTCCAGGTGATGGTGGCGCTGCCGGCGGGCACCAACGGCCCGCGCCCCGAGGCCGCAGCCGACATGCCTGCCACCGGTGACAGCTACTGCTACTGGAAGGCCGACAAGTGGGTCCTCTGCCACGCCGACAGCCCCAAGGCTGCCGAGGGCGGCTACGTAGGTCTCATCGGCAAAAACCTCGACATCACCTGCGACTAGAATCTTCTGTCTCGATCTGTAACATCTAGCGGGCTAAATCGTCTCTACCTGTTACAGATCGAGACAAACTGCAGGGACAGACCGAACAATCTCAATCTGTAACGCCAAGCCCGGTTTTGGCGGTCTACCTGTTACAGATCGAGACAAACCGGGCCCAAGCCGCCACAAAGGTGCCTGTCCCCTTTGTGGTGGTTTGGGGCGGCGGTATCAGAAAGTGTCAGACGGGGGCGGCTGCCGGGCCGCCGTGTGCGAAAAGAAGTGTCGGCCTGCGTCGCTGTCGTTGGGCGAGGCCCTATTTGCGGGGATACTGAAACCACGACAAGCAGCGTATGAAAGGATCGATGCATGGCTTTTCGTAAAGACTTTCTGTGGGGCGGCGCGACGGCTGCCAACCAGTGCGAGGGCGCCTATAACGTGGACGGCCGCGGCCTTGCCAACGTGGACGTGGCTCCGCACGGCCCCGAGCGCTATGCGGTGGTCTCCGGCCAGCGTAAAATGCTCGACTTCGAGGACGGCTATTACTATCCCGCGCAGACCGGCATCGATTTCTATCACCACTACAAAGAGGACATTGCTCTCTTTGCCGAGATGGGCTTTAAGACCTTCCGTATGAGCCTGGCTTGGACCCGCATCTTCCCCAACGGCGACGAGACCGAGCCCAATGAGGCTGGCCTGGCCTTCTACGAGGATGTATTCCGCGAGTGTCAAAAGCACGGCATCGAGCCGCTCGTGACCATCGCGCACTTCGACTGTCCGATTCACCTCATCAAGGAGTACGGCGGCTGGCGCAACCGTAAGCTCATCGACTTCTACAAGAACCTCGCGACCACAATCTTTACCCGCTACAAGGGTCTGGTGAAGTACTGGCTTACCTTTAACGAGATCAATATGATCTTGCACCTGCCGTTTATGGGTGCCGGTCTGGTCTTTGAGGAGGGCGAGAACAAGGAGGCTGTCGAGTACCTGGCCGCCCACAACGAGCTCGTTGCCAGCGCTTGGGCAACCAAGATTGCCCACGAGATCGACCCCGAGGTCAAGATTGGCTGCATGCTCGCCGCAGGTAGCTACTACCCCTACAGCTGTCGTCCGGGCGATGTGCGCCAGGCGCAGCTCGACAATCAGGACAATTACTTCTTCGTCGACGTTCAGAGCCGTGGCTACTACCCGGCCTATGCCGTCAAGAAGCTCGAGCGTCTGGGTATCGATGTGGGCATGACGGACGAGGACCGCGAGATCCTGGCCGCCAACACCGTCGACTTCATCAGCTTTAGCTATTACAGCACCCGTTGCTCCGCCGGTGCCGATAACCCCGATGTCGAGCGCACCCAGGGCAACGCCTTCGCCGGCGCCAAGAACCCCTACCTGCAGGAGAGCCAGTGGGGCTGGGCCATCGATCCACTGGGCTTCCGCATTACGCTCAACGACCTGTACGACCGTTATCAGAAGCCGCTGTTTGTGGTTGAGAACGGCCTGGGCGCCAAGGATGTTGTCGAGGAGGATGGTTCCATCAACGACGACTACCGTATCGACTACCTGCGCCAGCATATCGCCGCGATGCGCGATGCGGTGACCGAGGACGGCGTTGACCTGCTGGGCTACACCACCTGGGGCCCGATTGACCTGGTGTCTGCCGGCACGGGCGAGATGTCCAAGCGCTACGGCTTTATCTATGTGGACCGCGATGATGCGGGCAACGGCACCCTCAAGCGCTCCAAAAAGAAGAGCTTCGACTGGTACAAGAAGGTTATCGCCACCAACGGCGAAGATTTGGCCTAGGCTTTCCCGATAACCGTAGCCTCCTAACCAAGGCGCCCGGCGAGTAGTTAATGCTCGCCGGGCGCCTTGCCGTCTGCGGATTTTGGGACATGCGGCCCGCTTTTTCGACCCATCTGTCGGTACACTAAAAGCACTATGGGTACCCGCGAGCGACATATCGGCAACGCGGCCGCCCGATCCGCACCCGTGGCGGATCCCAGGGGCGGCAGGCTCTTCGCCATGCCGCGATTCCTTGTTGGCATAACACATCAGGTGTACCGCCACCGCGTCTTTGCTATCGCCGGTGTCATCACCGCGATGTTCCTCATGCTTTTGGCAGTCTTGCCGGCGCTGTTCGCCTTCGACCCCAAACTTTCTAACGCCGTGCCCGCCTATAGCGAGGTGTCCGAAGAGGTCGTGGATGCGCTCGTCCATTCGAGCTCTCTGCCGTTGCTTGTTGCCGCAATTATATTTTCGATCTGGGGCGTATCGGTCTATCTGCGCTGTTTGGACTATGTGCTGCGCCGCCGCCTTGTTGCCATCGCCACCATCTGCGCCCTGTGGATGATCGAAGTCATTCTCAAGTACAAGTCGTTCACGCCGTTCTATGCCACCGTGCTGTGGTACCTGTACTACGTGCCCATGACGCTCATTCCGCTGCTCTACCAGTTGTGTGGTTTGCGCCTTGCGGGTTTGGAGCAACACCGCCTGGGTCGCCGCTACTGCGCTGCGCTGTGGATTGTGGCCATCCTGCTTATCGGATTTGTGCTCACCAACGATTTTCACCAGCAGGTCTTCCGCTTTGACCGTACAAGCGACACCTGGAGCAACGATTACACGTACGGCTGGGGTTATTTCGCCGTCTTAGTGTGGACGGCCTTTAACTTTGTGGCCTTTTTTATCTTGGTGGGCCGGTCCTCGTCCTTTCGCATCCAACGTTTCTCGGGCACGGCGGCGCTCGTGCTCCTGGGCGGCGCGTTCTTTGCCATCTCATATGCGTTGCGCGTGCCCTGGGCATGGAGGCTCAACTTCTCGCTCATCTATTGCGTCTTGTGCGTGGTGGCGATGGAAATCTGTCTCGATTGTGGTGTCATTCCGTCATATCACGACATCGCCGGTATTTTCGACACCTTGCCGCTTGACCTCAAAGTTCTAACGCGCGACCTGCAGGAAGTCTATGCCACGCCAGTGTCAAAGCCAATGCCGGTAGGCGTGCGCGAGGAGTTGCGGACCCAGGCGCACAGCCGCGCCCATGCCTTTGCCGTGGCGTCCGATCCCGATGTGATGTACCGTGCCTTTCCACTGTTGGGCGGATCGGCCCTGCTTGCCCAAGACGTGTCGGATCTCAACGAGCTTAACCGTGAACTGGCACACCGTCGCATGGAGCTGCAACGTCAAAACGAGCTGCTCGCTGCCGACTACGACC
Source organism: uncultured Collinsella sp. (assembly GCA_902491135.1). GTDB lineage: Bacteria > Actinomycetota > Coriobacteriia > Coriobacteriales > Coriobacteriaceae > Collinsella. Next base: position 7,266 of record CABUGR010000023.1, read on the forward strand.
TTAAGACGCACCTGGCAGATCAAGAGGCCGAGACCTTGCTGGTCCAAGATGTGGACCAGGCGCTTGCTCGCGCGCTCGAAGGGATGTACGACCTGCTGAGCTCGCTGCCGTCGTTGACCGACGAAACATCTTCACACGAGCGTTACCGCATGCTGCAGCGCGCCAAGATGCTCGTCGCCTATTGCAAGCGCAAGGGATCGCTCACGTTGGCGCAGCACGGGGAGAGCGGTTTTGATCGCGACCGCATTCAGCTCATCGCCAACGAGCTCGCAAGCGACCTGCGCACCATCGATATCGATTGCGCCTCGATTATCGCCATACGGCGCCCGTTGCACGCCAGTACGGTAAGCGCCCTGTACGACTGCGTGTATGACTTTGCGTTTTTTGCCTACACCACCGACCATCCGGCGCTTATGTATCACTTGGGCGACCATGACCGATGCAGTGTCGAGCTGCGCGCCACGCTTTTTTCCAACGATGATGAAGATCTTTCGCAGACGCCCGCTGCGCAAGAGCTCGAAAGCGCTCTGCAAGGGCGCAACGTGGCATACCGCCTTGAGGGCGAACCCGGCCAGTTGCGTATGATCGTGTTGATGCCGCGGGCGGGTGAGTGACGATGCAGATTTCGCTCATCCTTCCCCAAATCGTTGCATTCGATATTGTCTTTGCCCTGGCTGCGTGCCTGCAGACGATCCACGTTCCGCTCATCGCATCGCGCCGCTCGTCCTATAACCGTAGGGCGGTTTGCGCCTACGAGGCGAGCCTCGTGCTTCACCTAGTTATTTCGGCGCTCATCTTGTTCGCGTCGTCTGGCTCATATCTGGTGGCGCCGCTTGACGTTTGCGCCAGGGCAATGGGCGGAGTGCTGTGGCTCAATGCCGCAATCTTTGCCTATGGCGTGGTGCTTATGGTGCGCTATCGTCGCCCCGTCATGCTGGTCGAGCTGCTGCTTGTTGTCGCCGTTACACCGCCGGTGGTTTTTGCCACGGGCTCGGCGTGGACCGTTGTCCTTATCGCAGAGGGAGCGTTCTTCCTGTTCCGTTCCATCGCGGCGCTCTTGATGGACGTCCGTAACCGCCAGGAGGATATCACCGCGTTCTCGACGATCGAGACCATCAACGTGATTCCCGTGGGCATCCTGTATCTGGACTCGAGGGGCCGTCCGCTGCTCATGAACCGCTGCATGCGCAAAAACCTGGTGGAACTTCATATGCCCACCGATCTAGGTGACATGAGCGGCACATGGAACGACCTGCGCAAACTCAGCATGCAAATGCCCGAAAGCAGTAGGAACCGTGTGCGGATTAACTTGGATCGTTTTGGTGATGCTCGCGCGGTGATCGAGATTTCTCCCGCCGAGATTCGCCTATTTGTGCACGACGAGGTTATGGTTTCGGGCCGCCTCTTTGAGCGCATTATCGGACTGGACGTGACGGAATACGCACACGCCTACGACCGCTTGGCGCAAGCAAACCACCTACTTGAGCTTGCGGGCCAAGAGCTCCAGTCCCAGATTGAAGAAGTTAAAAAGGTTGCCGACAATGCGGCCTATCTACGTATGCGCGCCCGCGTTCACGATGTGATTGGGCAGCGCCTGTCCATTCTCCATCGCTATTTGGAGGAGGGGCGCCTGGACGACGAGTCGCTCGAGCAGATTGACCCGTTGCTGCGCTCAATTGCCGCCGATTTGCGCAGCGGCGGTGCCAGCGAGCCTGCAGAGCAGCTGGGTGATATCGTCCATGCTTTTGGCCTGGTGAGTGTGCAGATCGATGTTGAGGGCGCGCTGCCTGAGGACGCGCGTGTCGCCACCGCATTTTTGCAGATTATTCGCGAGGCCTCGACCAATGCCACCAAGCACGCGCAGGCGCATCGGGTCTACGTGCGTCTGTGGCAGGAGGGGGCGGATGCTGACGGCATCGCGCGCATGACGATTTCTAACGACGGGTCCCCGGCCCCCGTATCGTATCGCGAGGGAACGGGTATCCCAGGTATGAGGCATGTCGCGCAAGATCTGGGCGGCAGCCTAGAGGTCCATGCTGCCGGGCCCTTTACGCTTGCGGCGTCCATCCCGCTGAGCTCCAACGCCACGGTCCAAAGGAGAAGTTCATGATCCGCGTCCTTATAGTCGAAGACCAGGCCATTCTGCGCGAGAGCCTGGCGCGCTCCGTTGGCGACCAGCCCGATATGACCGTTGTTTCCGCCATCGCCGATGCCTCCGAGGCCTTGGGTGTCGCGCTCAGGGAGCGCCCGGACATGATACTGATGGACGTATGCACCGAGCATGATTCCAACGGCATCGTGGCGGCGGCGCGCATCAAGGAGCAGCTGCCCGAGTGCCGCATCATTATCATGACCGGCATGCCCGAGATCACCTTTGTCGATCAGGCCCGCGAGGCGGGCGTCGATAGCTTTGTGTACAAGAACGTCGGTATCGACGAGCTGTTCGCCGTGATGCGCTCCACGCTGGCGGGCTATTGCACGTTTCCCAAGCCGCCCGAGAGCATTTTTTCGGGTACGGCGGCACTCGACGATGTTGAGCTATCGATTTTGCGCCTTGCCTGCGAGGGCAAGAGCCGTCGCGAGATCGCGGCCGAGCTGTTTATGAGTGAGGGCACCATCAAGCGTCGCATCTCGGAGATCCTGAGCAAGACCGGCTACGACAACATCATGCGCTTGGCCGTGCATGCGGTGACCGAGGGCAGCATCGTTCCCAATATGGAGCGTCCGTAGTCGGTGTGCCGCCCGTGTTCCGGCGCCGTAAAGATAGGCCGCCCGCCGTTTTGCATCAGAAAACGGCGGG
>CABUGR010000024.1 GCA_902491135.1 uncultured Collinsella sp.
ATGATCCACGAGATCTTCGATCTGGGCGACACCGTTGCCCGCGAGGTCATGGTGCCGCGCGTGGACACCACCATGTGCGAGGACGACGAGACGGTCGCCGACGTGCTGTCCACCATGCGCCAGACCGGCTTTAGCCGCATCCCCGTCTATCACGAGGACCCCGACAACGTCGCCGGCATCGCGCACATCAAGGACCTGATCCAGCCCGCGCTCGACGACAAGGGCGACCAGCCCATCGCCGACTTTTTGCGCGACGCCACCTTTGTGCCCGACACCAAGGACATCCTGCCGCTGCTGTCCGAGATGCAGACCTCGCACGACCAGATCGTGGTGGTCGTGGACGAGTACGGCGGCACGGCCGGCATTATCACCATCGAGGACATCGTCGAGGAGATCGTCGGCGAGATCGAGGACGAGTTCGACCCCGACAACAAGTACCTCACGCGCCTTTCGCGCCGCGAGTGGCTCGTCGATGGGCGTTTTTCGTGCGATGACGCGACTGAGCTTGGTTGGCCGCTCGAGGAAAGCGATGATTATGAGACCATCGCCGGCTGGATTTTGGAGCTTTGCGACTCGGTGCCCGACATCGGAGAGGTGTTTGAGGTCGCGGGGTACAAGTTTAAAGTGCAGTCGATGCGTGGCCAGCGCATCTCGCTCATTCGCGTGATCGCTCCGGCCGAAACCGATAAGAAAGATTCCGAGTCTTCGGCAGACGAGCCGACGACGTCGGGTGCGGGTTCCGCGAATCCGCACGACGGCGACGAGTAGGACAAGGAAGAGTAGGGGAGAGTTATGGCAGGCCTGTTCAACATCCTTAAGGTCACCGTCAGTGAGGACAAGATCTGCGCGCATGTGCTGGTGAACCCCGGCATGCCGCTCATGACCTCGGAGGACATCGAGGCCACGGCGCGCGTGTACTACCTGGTGCCCGCGATTGCCAAGCACCTGTGCCTGGGCGATTCCGGACGCGAGTTCCAGGACTGCATGGGCCAGACCGAGCTCTGCCATCTGCTGGAGCACGTGACGGTCGAGCTCATGAACGAGACCGGTCTTGCCGGCAGCATCTCGTGCGGCCGCACGCGCGTAAGTGAGCACGACGAGCGCGTCTTTGAGGTTGAGCTTTCGTGCCCCGACGACGCGCTGGCCATCGGTGCGCTGTCTTCGGCCACCTTTATGATGGACTGGGCCTATCTGCACGCCGACCAGCCTGCCCCCGACGTGGAAGGCACGGTCGCGGGCCTGCGCAACCTGGTGCTGGGCATGCGTGCCGAGGCCGAGGGCAAGGATCCTCACGAGGCCGTCGCCGCTGCGAACGGCGAAGATGCTGCCGAGGACGAGGGCGCTGACGAGGGCGATGTGCCGGTCGACGCCGAGCCCGTTTCCGATGCGACCGCCGAGCCTGTTCCCACCGAGCCCCAGGGTGTCCCCAACTTTGACGACGAGCCCCAGGTGGCGATTGATACCGAGGGCGCGGTTGCCGAGAACCACGAGGCTTCCGCTGCCGTCTTTGGTGGTGCGGCGACGGTTCCGGCAGGACCTGCGCATGAGGGCAGCCTGCCGCTCGTGGACGGCGCCGGCGAGGACCCGGGTGCCACGGCGGCCATGCCGGCTATGCCCCAAGAGTAGGCCTACGCGTTTATCACCATCACATACCTGCGCCTTTGCCGTACGCAGATGAGCGGAGCGGCAAGTGATGCGCTGCGGGTATAATGGACAGCATTCAAACGGTGGGCACCGACGTGCCCGCAGGAGAGGAATGATCATGGGTAAGACTTTCAGCTTTGTCTCCGGCGCACTTTTTGGTGCCGCTGCCGGCGCTATTGTCGGCGTTGCTCTGGCCCCGCGCTCGGGCGCCGAGACCCGCGCCATGGCTGCCGATATCGCCAACGACGCCTGGGACAATATGCGCGACACCTACGAGCACAGCGCCGAGGAGGCCCGTGCTGCGGTGAATGACTTTGGCCCGATGGTCGACGCCAAGACCGACGACCTGCGCGCCAAGGTCGACCTGGCCCGCGAGCGCATGGACCAGCTGCGCGAGCAGCTCAACGACGCCATTTCGGGCGGCAACGTGACGCCTGCCGCCGACGTCGTGGTCGAGAACGCCGTCGAGGCTGATACCGAGGCTGCGGAGCCCTCGACCGAGGCATAATGCGCGCCGGGGATTTTGTCGGCGCCAAGATCTATCGCAAGCCTACCGAGGACAAGCGCACCAAAAAGGACGGCACACCGCGCAGCCCTAAAAAGCTCGGAAAGATTCACTTTCCGGTTTTTACCCCGGGCGGTACGCGCGTGGTCGGCTTTATGGTCCGCCAGTCCGATATCGCGGGCATGATCGAGCGTCCCGACCGATTCGTAGCGCTCGACGCCATTGGTGTCTACGAGGGCGCCATTGCGGTCGATGACGTCAAGGACACGTACGATGCCGCCGCCGCCAAGCGCCTCGACATCAACCTGGACGATTGCATAATCTGGGTCGGTATGGACGTGCGCACGGAATCGGGCGACGTCGTGGGCTATTGCTCGGACGTTGAGTTCAAGCCACGCTCGGGCATCGTGCAGGCATTCTATGTGACCGCCGGTGCTGCTTCGAGTGTTTTGGTTGGTGACACGCAGGTGCCGCCGACGATGCTGCGCGGCTACGAGAACGGCGCGATGGTCGTCTCGGACGAGGTCAAGTCGCTCGGGTATTCGGGCGGCGCCGCCGCAAAGGCTGCCGAGGCAAGCGTCGTGGTGGGCGATAAGGTCAAGAAGGGCGCCAAGGTGCTCGACGACAAGGGATCGGTTGCCGTGGACAAGGGCAGTCGCGCACTGGGCAAGCAGCTCGGCAAGACGCGCGGCATGTTCAAGGCCTTTAAGGACGAATACCAAAAGGCGAGCGGAGGCTCGTCAAAAGCTACAAAATAGCGACGTACCAAATGATGGGAGGCAAGCCGGAGACCTGTTGCTCCGGCTTGCTGTGTTTATGGGGGAGGGCACATGCGCCAAAACGGATCCAACTTAAACGGGCGTTCGGGTACGCGTCCGACGGCGCGCCGCGACCTGGGGCAGCTGCCCAGCGGTCAGCGCAAGCGTCACCGTAAGCCCGGCGCGATGTATCTCAACCATAGCCGCGGCTTTAGCGACCGCAGCGCTCGCATCGGCAACAGCCGCACACCCCGTCGTTCGTCTCGCCTGCCCTATGCGCTCATCGCCGTGGGCTGTGCGCTCGTGCTGTTTATCGCTGCCGTCGTGGGCTACGTCAACCGCAGCGTGGACGTGGAACTTAACGGCCAGAAGACCGCGGTGCGCGTGGGCTCTACGCTGCAGAATCTCATCGACGACCAGGAGTTGACTGACACCTACGACGCAGGCGACCTGCTGGCCGTCGATGACAGCGTGCTCAAGCGCCATGGGGGCGAAAAGCTGTCGGTGAAGGTCGACGGCAAGCGCGTGAAGCAGGGCAAATGGGATAGCCGCGAACTCGAGGGCGGCGAGAAGGTGACGGTCAAGGATGGCCGTAACACCTACGAGAAGCACGAGGTTCAGGCTACGGTTATCGAGCCCAAGCTCAAGGTCGAGGGCACGGGCGCTATCGAGTATGTGCAGACGTGGGGTGTCCAGGGCCGCTCCGAGGTGTGGGTTGGTGAGCAGTCGGGCAAGACGCAAGACCGCGGCGAGGTTGTGCCCGCCACCGATTGCGTTGTTGCGTGCGCCAGCGTGGCGCCCAAGGGCAACAAAAAGTACGTGGCGCTGACGTTTGACGAGGGTCCGAGCGGCGCCACCAAACAGATCTTGCAGGTGCTCAAGGAAAAGGGCGTCACCGCGACGTTCTTCCTTTCGGGCGATGCGGTCGAGGCCTCGTCTGCCACGGCCAAGGCGATTGCCGATGCCGGGTGCGAGATCGGATCCAACAGCTACAGCGACGATTCGCTCAAGGGTCAGGACCGTGAGGCGATACGCGAACAGATCACGAAAGGCACCGATGCGATTAAGTCGGCGACCGGCGTGAAGACGATGCTGCTGCGTGCTCCCTACGCTGCCTTTGACGAGCAAAACTGGATTGATGCGATGGACCTGGTCTCCGCCGTGGTCTCGTGGAATATTGACTCGGGCGACTGGCTGCTCAACGGTGCCGACGAGCAGGTCTCGACGGTGCTCGATTCGGTGACGCCGGGCAATATCGTGCTGCTCACCGACAGAGATGAATGCGCCGAGCAGACGCTCGAGGCGCTGCCGCAGATTATCGACGGCCTCATTGCCGACGGCTACAAGATCGTGACGCTCAGCGACCTGGTCAAGACGGACACGTCGCTGAGCAAAAAGCTCACCTCGCTGACGAAGGTCACCATGCCCAAGGGCGCCGTGTTCCCCCAACTTGCCGAGGACGACGACGCCACAGAGTAGTCATTGGGTAGTCGTTTAAGAACGTCCCCAACGGCTATGTCACGGATGCGTCAGCGTTTGGTATGCCTGCAATGTGCAGCGCATAAATTCGATGCCGCAGGGCGATGCTGATGCTATAGTTACTGCGGTTAATGAGGGTCAAGAGAAAGGTTACAGGTGAAATCCAAACCTCGACCATACAGTCGATGACCCCGTGCAGGTGCTTTTTGCGCATGCACGGGGTGTAAGCGTCGAGCGGCGTGCCGCCCGCGCATGCGTATACATATCCAGAAGCCCCCGGACGCCGCACGCGCGGCCGCGTCCGGGGGAATAATGATGGGGAGCACCATTGAATTATCTGAGTGAGATGCTCAAATTGCCGGTCTTGGACGTCGACGGCGAAAAGCTCGGCGTGGTCAACGATTTTGGCATTGCTACCGGCGAAGTTTTTCCGCACGTGACGTCGCTCGCGTTCCGCGGCCCCGGCAAGACGCCGTTTATGATCAGCTGGCGCAAATGGGTCGACCGTATCGACGAGACGGGCGTACACCTTAAGACGTCGGCTACCGAAATTCGCTTTTCGTACCTGCAACCGACCGAACTCTTGCTTGCCCGTGACGTGCTCAACAAGCAGATTGTCGACACGCAGGGCATGAAGGTCGTGCGCGTCAACGACATCAAGTTTTCCATGTCGGGCGAAAATCAGCTGCGCCTGCTGGGCGCCGAGGTCGGTGCCCGCGGTCTGCTACGCGCCATCAGCCCCGCGCTCGAGCATATCGTCGAAGGCTTTATGAAGCACCTGGGCAAGCCGCTCAGTGAGGACATCATCGCTTGGTCCTACATGGACCTGCTCGACCGCTCGACCAAGAACATTCAACTCTCGGTGTCGCACAAGACGCTCGGCGAGCTGCCCCCTGCCGACATCGCCGACATTATCGAGCAGCTCGACCCGCGCCTGCGTGCGCAGGTGTTTGCGCAGCTCGATACTGCCCAGGCCGCCGAGGCCATCTCGGAGTTCGATGACGACGAGCTTATGACCGAGATGCTCGAGGGCCTGTCCGACACGGACGCATCGTCGATGCTGGCCATGATGGACCCGGACGATGCAGCTGACCTGATCGACGAGCTCGATTACGAGAAGGCCGAGAAGCTCCTGCGCCTGATGGGCGTCAAGGAGGAGAAGGCGATTCGTAACCTGCTGGGATATGAGGACAACACCGCCGGCCGCATCATGACCTCGGAGTTCGTCTCCCTGCCCGCCACGGCGACGGTCGGTGACGCCATCGAGGCGATTCGCGAGCTCGACGAGGACTTCGAGAGCGTCTACTACGTCTATACCGAGGACCCGAGCGGCATGCTGACGGGCGTGCTTTCGCTGCGCACGCTGATCGTGGCCGACCGCGACGCCACGCTGGGCCAGCTCGCCTATCGCGATCTGGTCTACGTGTCACCCGACGAGGACCAGGAAGACGTGACGGACGAGATGACCAAGTACGACCTGGTTGCCATCCCTGTCTGCGACGAGAACCGTCATATCCTGGGCATCGTGACCTTCGACGACGCCATGGACGTTATCGCCGAGGAGCATCAGGAGGACCTGCAGATCGCCGGTGTCGGCTCGGGCGATAGCGCGTCGGACGACTCGACGAACGTGCTCAGCTGGTTCGTGCATCGCCAGTACTGGGTTGTTGTATGGGGCATCGCGTCGTGCATCATGGCAACGGTGCTGGGGACGGCGCTCGGCTCCGCGCATCTGGTGGTGTTCCCCATGTGCGCCATGCCACTCGTGCTGTTGGCGGCCTCGCGCATGGTGTCGTTCGTCAAGAACTACTTCCTGGAGTATGACGGTCACGACGACGAGCCCAAGCCGTATTTGGGGTTCTTCTTCCAGAGCACGGGCATGGGCCTGATTCTGTCACTCGTGACCTACCTGTGCGCCCAGCTGGTGCGCACCGCTGCGTTCCCCGATGCGCCCATGTTTGAGGAGCAACTCTTTACCGGGTGCTTTAATATTGCTGCCATCATTTGCCTGGTTGGTAACATGAGCGCCGTGATTTACCTGATGGTGCTGTTCTGGCGTGACGAGCATGACCTCAACACGTCGGGCACTGCCATGAACGTTATTGCCGTCATGATCTCGTGCGTAGCGTACTGCGCCGCTGCGGTGCTGCTCACCATGTCGGTCATGGGTTAGGTGGTCGCGTGCAAAATACCAAGCAAAAGTCGGGCACCAAGCAAAAGTTGACCATCGCGGCCATCTTTGGCGCTATGGGCCCCGGTCTGCTGGCGGCGCTTTCGGGCAATGACGCCGGCGGCATTGCAACGTATTCCAGCGCGGGCGCCAGCTATGGCCACAAGATGCTCTGGATGCTTCCCGTCATGACTGTGCTGCTCATCGTGACGCAGGAGACCGCGGCGCGCTGCGGCTGCGTCACGGGCAAGGGCCTGGCATCGCTCATTCGCGAGCGCTTTGGCGTGCGCAAGAGCGTACTTGCTATGGCGGCGCTGTTGATCGCCAACACGGCTGTGACCATTTCGGAGTTTGCGGGCATCGCCAGCGGCCTTGCTCTCTTTGGCGTGCCGGCGAGCATCTCGGTGCCGTTGGTGGCGCTGCTGGTGTGGATGCTTACCATGTCGGGTAGTTTCCAGCGCATCGAGAAGATTCTGCTGCTGGTGAGCTGCGTGTTCGTGACTTATATTGTCGCCGCGTTTATGGCTGGCCCCAACTGGGGTGAGGTCGCGGTCGACTTGGTCGTGCCTAACATTCAAAATGACCCCAGCTACGTGTCGCTCGTGGTCGCAACGATCGGTACCACCATCGCGCCGTGGATGATCTTCTTGGCGCAGAACAACGTGGTCGATAAGAACGCGGGCGAGGACGATATCGTGCTGCAGCGCATTGATACCGTGAGCGGCTCGCTTGCCGCCGATGTCATTGCCGGCTTTATTATCATCACGACCGGTACGGTGTTGTTCCCGGCGGGTATTCAGATAAGCGATGCCGCCGATGCTGCCCGCGCGTTGGAGCCTATTGCGGGTCAGTGGTCCACGGTACTGTTTGCCTCGGGCCTGGTCGCGGCGAGCTTCTTGGCCGCCTGCGTGCTGCCGGGCGTTACGTCGAGCGCTATCTGTGAGGCATTTGGCTGGGAGCGCGGTGCCGACCGCAGCTGGGACGAGGCCCCGGTCTATCGCGGCATCATTACGGCCATCATCGGTATCTCTGCCGTGCTGGTGCTTATGCCCGGCGTCGATCTGTTCCAGATTATGATGACCTCACAGGTCATCAATGGCGTGCTACTGCCCGTGGTTCTGGTGTTCCAGGTGGTTATCGCAGCCGACCGTCACATTATGGGTGCCAACCGCAACGGTCGCGTGTGGAACATGCTCACTTGGGCGACTATCGCCGTTATTACGGTGCTCACGGTCGTCATGTTTGTCCTGCAAGCGATGGGCTACAGCGCTTAACGCCCACTTTTGCTTCCGAACAGGCCGCAGCGATGGGCTGCGGCCTGTTTTTTGTCTGCTATAGGGTGTTAGTTATATAGCAATGGACAAAAAATGCCAAATATGAGTACTGTTGCTAAGTGAATAGCATTTACATCCTAAAAGATAATGAACATAGCCTTTAGTATGTTCATTAAAATTGGCTCCAATACGCCTTAAACCAGTCAGGTTGGCTGCTTTAGGGGGTTGTAGGGGTCGCTCGGACGTCATTTTGGGTGGTTTTGCCTGCTACTAAAATGGTAACAGTACTCATATTTGCCCTTTTTTGCCCACAGACCTTTGAGGGTGCGGCGAAAAGGGCTTGTTTTGATTGTTTGGGGCAGGCACGAGGCGCGGAAACGATGTCTGGAGCGACGGAGCGGCCTGGAATTCATCCGTAGAGGTCTTCATTGGCTGCGCCAGGAGTGTCCCTAACTGCCGGAGGGGGTGTCTGCCGTGGCAGACACCCCCTCCGGATGTGGGAAGTTTGCGCTGCAGGTTACTTGTCGGTGCCCAGCTTGTGCGGCTTGAGAGCGAGCGCATTGACGAGTGCGTCGGTGGCAGACTTGACGGCTGCCGGCTGCGGATCGTTGACGTGATCCTCGGGGTGTACGGGCAGGTCCTTCTTGACGGCATCGTGGATCAAGTTGAGGTACTCAGTCACGCCAGTGGTCGATAGGTGCGTGCCATCGCCATCGAACAGGTCGTTGCGGTTGGCACTGTATCCGTACCAGTCGATAACGCGCACGTTCTTGTAGCGCGTAGCGGCGTTGGCGATGGCCTGGTTGGTAGAGCCAACCCACGGCTGCGGGCTGCGCGTGTTCACAAACACCACCATACGCTTATCTCCCGCATCGGCCATGATGGCGTCGATCTGGTCGTCGGTTACCAAGCCGTTGGTGCCCAGGGCAAAGACCACGATCTTGCCGGCAAGGTTCTGCTGGATATAGCCTTCAAATGTCGCGCGCCCCGCATCAAACTGGCGGCCCTTTTCGGCATCGATATGGCTGTGCGGGAACACGCCGTCAAAGGTGTCTACGGCACGCAGCGACACGGAGTCGCCGATCATAAGCAGATCGTAGGAGCCATCGGGGAAGCCGTCGTTGTCCTTGTCGGTGTCGTCGGCCGCCTGCTGGTCGGTGGGCGCGGTGTTCTTGGCTTCCTTGTTCAGAACTTCGGCGCCCTCGCCGCTCAGCGCAGACGTCTCGGGCACAAAGATCAGGCCGCCCAGTGCAACGACCAACACGACAGCGCAGGCTGCGCAGACAGGGACGTGCGCGCGTACCCAGTTAGCGGGCGTGGTGGTGCCGTCACGGAACTCGGACACGGTGCGCTCAAAGGCGCCCTTCCTAAACGGAGTCTCGATAAAGCGATAGCAGCACTCTGCCACGGTGACCACCACAAGTACCTGCAAGATATACTGCCACCACGGTGTATCGTTGATGTTGGCGACCGGGTTCATGAGCAACAGCAGCGGATAGTGCCACAGGTAGATGCTGTACGAGCGCTTGCCAACCCACACGAGCGGCTCGGCGGACAGCGCGCGGGCAACCATTCCCTGGGGCTGCACGCAGGCCGCGATGACCATGAGCGTGAGGATCGAGCACAGCAGCGTGCCTCCGCGATACTGGAAGGCGGTGTAGCCGTTGGTGAGCGCGACCATGGCGGCAAGGCCAACCAGACCCACGACGCCCAACACATCGATGGATGCGGGCGAGGACCAAAAACGCACGAGGGCGCTCGGCTGTGCCGGGGCGGTCTCGGCTGCTTCGTCGGCCTTCTCGCCAGGCTTGCCCTCGGCGTTCTTGCCGTGCTTGGCGGCGCCAGCTAGGCGATTGAGCCCCAAACGACGAGCGAGACGCACCGGCGCCAGGTCGCGATCGGGGATAAAGGCCATCCAGGCACCCAGCAGCAGCGAGAACACACGGGTGTCGGTGCCGTAGTACACGCGGCTGGGGTCGGCGGCAGGGTTATAGAGCACCATCATGGCGATGGCGGAGACAGCAGCCAAGCCCAGAACCACGCGGCGCGTGTTGGGCTTGCTCACATGCATGGATACCATGGCAAACAGCAGCGGCGGCCAAATCAGATAGAACTGTTCCTCGATGGCGAGCGACCAAAAGTGCGT
>CABUGR010000025.1 GCA_902491135.1 uncultured Collinsella sp.
TGGCCGCCAACAAGGCTATGGCCGACGAGGCCCTGCGCGTACTGGCGCTGGCAAGCCGCACCTACACCGAGGTCCCGGCCGACTGCAGCCCCACTGCGCTCGAGCACGACCTGGTCTTCTGCGGCCTGTCCGGCATGATTGACCCGGTCCGACCCGAGGTCGCCGACGCCATCCGCGAGGCGCACGACGCCGGTATCCGCACCGTCATGATCACGGGCGACCACATCGACACCGCTGTGGCCATCGCCAAGCAGCTGGGCATCGTCACCGATCGCAGCCATGCCATCACCGGTGCCGACCTCGATCGCATGAGCGACGAGGAACTCGACGCGCACATCGAGGACTACGGCGTGTACGCCCGCGTCCAGCCCGAGCACAAGACACGCATCGTCGAGGCTTGGAAGTCGCGCGACCAGATCGTGGCCATGACGGGCGACGGCGTCAACGACGCCCCGTCCATCAAGCGCGCCGACATCGGCGTGGGCATGGGCATTACTGGTACCGACGTCACCAAGAACGTCGCCGACATGGTGCTCGCCGACGACAATTTCGCTACCATCATCGGTGCCTGCGAAGAGGGCCGTCGCATCTACGACAACATCCGCAAGGTCATCCAGTTCCTGCTTTCGGCTAACCTTGCCGAGGTCTTCTCGGTGTTCATCGCCACGCTCATCGGCTTTACCATCTTCCAGCCGGTGCAGCTGCTGTGGGTGAACCTGGTCACCGACTGTTTCCCCGCGCTCGCGCTGGGCATGGAGGACGCCGAGGGCGACATCATGAAGCGCAAGCCGCGCAACGCCAAGGACGGCGTCTTTGCCGGACATATGGGTCTGGACTGCGTGGTCCAGGGTCTGATCATCACCGTGCTGGTGCTGGCGAGCTTCTTTGTGGGCGTGTACTTTGACATGGGCTACATCCACATCGCCGATATGATTGCCGGCAATGCCGACGAGGAAGGCGTGATGATGGCGTTCATCACGCTCAACATGGTCGAGATTTTCCACTGCTTCAATATGCGCAGCCGTCGTGCGTCGCTGTTCACCATGAAGAAGCAGAACAAGTGGCTGTGGGCTTCCGCCGCGCTGGCACTGGTGCTGACGGTGATCGTGACCGTGCAGCCGACGCTTGCCGAGATGTTCTTTGGCCCTGTGACGCTTGAGCTCAAGGGCGTTCTTGCCGCGCTGGGTCTAGCCTTCCTGATCATCCCGCTTATGGAGATCTACAAGGCGATCATGCGCGCGGTCGAGAAGGAGTAGGTCGAAAGGCCATCCTTCCCACCGGCCCGACCGCCTGCGGGGTTTCTTCTTCGCTGGTCCTCGCGCTTCGCGCTGCGGGATCGCTCAGAAGAAACCCCTCCCGGCGGGCGGGCCTTCGGATGACCTCTCGGGACCGTAAGCTGAGGAAAAGTTTGTGAGCTGGTCGGGCTTTGCCCGGCCAGCTCTTTTTGATTTAAAATACCTGCCCAGTTGTGATTTATGGTGCTGGGAGGCGCTTGTGGGCAAGGCGAAGGCTAAGGCGAAGAAAAAGACGACGGGGGCGCGGGCTAAGCGCGATCGTCGTCGGAAGCTTGCGACCGAGGCTCCCGTATCTGCCGAGGAGTTGTTGGCGAGCGTACCGGGGCTCGATGCGCTGCAGGATGTTCCGGCGTTTGATGACCTGCCGGTCGATGAAGCCCAGCAGACTGCCTTTGATGATTTCTGCGCACATGCCGAGGAGCCCGAGCAGATGCAGCTTGGCGCCGTGGTGCGCTTGGATCGCGGGTTTCCGCTGGTGGCGACTGCCAACGATACCTTCCGCGCCGAGCATGCCGTGGGGTTTGCCAAGTCGCGCGGCGAGGACGAGGTCCTGCTGCCTGCCGTGGGCGACCGTGTGGCGGTGCGCCGCGCTCCCGGGCACGATATGGGCGTGATTGAGTGCGTGCTGCCGCGCCGTACGAGCTTTGAGCGTTGGCGCGGCCGTGCCCGCGGAGAGCGCCAGGTGCTCTGCTCCAACGTGGATAGCGTGCTAATCGTGCAGGCGCTCGGCGCCGGTGAGGTGCTGCTCGACCGCGTGGCGCGCTCGCTGGTGTTGGCGCTCGACTGCGATGCCGAGCCGGTGGTGGTACTCACCAAAGCTGACCGTTGCGATGCCGAGGAGCTCGAGCGCGATCTGGACCGCGTGCGCTGCCTGGTGGGTCCGGACGTGCGCGTAATCGTGACGTCCTCTGCCGAGGGCCGCGGCCTGGACGAGGTACGCGCCTGCGTGCCCGCCGGGAGCTGTGCCATGATTTTGGGCGAATCGGGTGCCGGCAAGTCGACGCTGCTCAATGCGCTGCTGGGCCACGATGCGTTGGCGACCGGCGGTGTGCGCGAACGCGACGACCAGGGCCGTCACACTACCGTCGCGCGCGTGATGGTGGCGCTACCGGGCGACGCCGGCGTGATCGCCGATGCCCCGGGCCTACGCAGCCTACCGCTCGTGGGTCACGAGCGGGGTCTGGCGCGCGCCTTCCCCGAGATTGTCGAGGCATCGCGTGCGTGCCGGTTTGGCGATTGCACGCATACCCATGAGCCGGGTTGTGCCGTTCGCGAGGCCGAGGACGCCGGGCAGATCGACAGCCTGCGTTTGGAAACGTTCCAAAACTTGGCGTCATCCATGCGCGTGAGTGCTCAAATGCTCGATCCCGATGTCCATCTGTAATTGATTTTTCCTATGACAGCCGTCTCCCAACTGTTCGGGAGACGGCTTTTTTGCTGCGGAAAAGCCTCGAAACATGCAGTTTGCTGACGTACTGACCAAAACCTTGCCACGAGCTTGACGGGCTGGTCAGCTTTTGGTCAGCGATTGGTTTGACATCGAAAACCAAAATCGCAATTGCGCCGCTTTGCACTTTGACCGCCCAGACAATGGTGGTACGGGCATTCGCCCGGCACTACCATGAGAGGAGCGGCCGTGAACAAGAGCAAACGCATCGCCATCAGTCTGGTCGCGGGCGTGCTCGCTGCTCTGCTCTGCATGGTTTACGGCTCGTCGATCCGCTCGCAAGCCGAACAGGTCCAGGCTGAGACCTTGGCCAAGTACGGTGGCGATCGCGTCGAGGTATGCGTCGCGGCGCGCGATATCGATGTGGGCGAGACCCTCGATGAGACCAATGTCATAACCCAGGAATGGCTGACGAGCCTGCTGCCGCGTGACGCGGCGACCGAGCTGCGCCAGGTGCGCGGCGACGTGACGACTTCACGTATTCCCAAAAACGCCGTGATCTGCAATGTCTACACCAAGGCCGAGAGCCACAAGCTCGAGGTGCCTAAGGGCAAGGTCGCCGTTTCGGTGGCGGTCGATGCCGAGCACTCGGTCGGCGGTGCCACGGGCGTGGGCAGCTACGTGGATGTGTATGTGCAAAAAGACGGCGTAACCGATCGACTGTGCGGCGCGCACGTGATCGATACCAGTGAGGATTCCGGTGCCACGCGCGAGGGCAAGATCGAATGGGTGACGCTGGCGGCTGACCCCGAAGACGTCAAGGAACTGCTGGGAGCCTCGGGCAAGGGAACGGTCAGCTTGACGATTCCCGCCACGGCGCGCGGCAAAAAGAGCGGAGGCGACGAGTGATGAAGGCGATCTGGCTTGCGTGCTGCGCGTGCGGCGATTACGGGCTGTTGCAGCGGGAAGTCGAGGGCCGTGATGCGGGTGCACAGGTGCTTCGTGTGGGTGACCTGGACGGGCTGGTTTCCATGGCTCGGGCGTTTCCGCCGCGCCGCGGGGCTGCCATCATCGCGGCGTCTCTGTTTGATACCGAAGATGTGCGCAAGACTGTTGCGCGCCTGACGGCCGAAGGCCGCGTGAGTCGCGTGGTCGTGTTGATAGAAGCGCTCGATCCGTCGGATATCGAGGGGCTGTTTCGCGCGGGGGCGACCGAGGTCATCGCTGCGCACAGCATATGCGGCAACGGGCGCGCGGGCGAGGGAGCGGTTGATTCCGATCGGCGTATGACGATTGAGCCCGATGCTTTTGTTGATAGGGAACCCGGGGCGCCTCGCGCTACAAGAGGCCCGCGTGTTGATGATTATGGAAAAGCGGAAGCCGAGCATGGTCGGCGCCCCCGGAACCCCCTTGTATACGATGACGCTGGAGAGCCGGCGCAGCATGCTGGCGACTCCCCGGCTGTAGATATGGGATACGTGCACGGCGTGAATCTGGCGGATGAACTCGACGAAGTTGAGGGCTTTGCCGGGTGCGGCGAGTTGTCGCTGATGCAGCATGAGCAGATTGCACAGAACGAGCCTGCCTTGCAGACCGAACAAGCTGCCATGCCGGCTTGGACGCAGCGTGTGGTTGCGGCGGGGGAGACGGGGACGCTGTCGCCGACGCCCGCCCCGCCGCCTCCGATGCCGCCGGCAGACGCTGCCGCTCCGCAGCATCGAGCTCCGGTCATCTGCGCCATTTCGAGTTCGGGCGGTTGCGGCAAGTCGACGATCGTTGCCACCATGGCACACACATCGTCGCTGTTGGGCTTGCGTGCCGCCGTGCTCGACCTGGACCTGATGTTTGGAAACCTTTACGACTTGTTAGGCGTCGATGCTCCGCGCGATATGGCGGCACTTATCGAGCCGGCGGCGGCGGGCGCGCTTGCCGAGCCGGATATCGTAGCCACATCGATGCGCGTGGCGCCGGGCGTTACGCTCTGGGGTCCCGTTGCGGCGCCCGAGCAAGCCGAGCTCATGGCACGTCCGGTGGAGCTATTGCTTGATGTCCTGCGTCGCGAATCCGACGTGGTCTTTATCGATACCTCGGTCTTTTGGGGCGACGCCGTGGCGGCTGCGGTGGCGGCGAGCGACCGTTGCCTGGTCGTTGGCGATGCGGCGGTGTCGTCCGCGACGTCGGCGTCGCACGTCATTGAACTGGCGAGTCGAGTAGGTGTGCCGCGCACGCGCATGAGCGCCGTGTTCAACCGGTTCGGTGCGCGCGGGGCAGACGAGGACGTCGCCATGCGCTTTGAGATTGCCTGCGCGTTGAGCTCCAAGATTCGTATCGCCGATGGCGGGCAGGATCTCGCCGCGCTCATGGCGTTTGGGCGCGCTGACGAGGCCGTGGGGCAGACCAGCGCTTTTGCGACCAGCGTACGCGAGGCCACGCGCGAGATGCTCGTGGAACTGGGGTGTGCCGTCGGCCCTTGGAGCGATATGGTCGCCGACCGTGCAACGCGCACCGAACGCCCGCGTATCCGCCTTCCCTGGTCGCGCGAGGGTGATCAGCGATGAGCCTGCAAACGAGGATTAAGGCTGCCGGCGCTGCAGCGGCGGCAGCGCCTGTAGATGCGGGGCGTCGCCGCGCGGTGAAACGACGCACCAAGCGCGCCGTGATGGACCGCATGGGTTACGACGAAGTGGCGCGTATCAGCGCCTATGTCGACCCGGCACTTGCCCGCTCGGAATTGCGTCCCGCGGTGGAGGCGGCGCTCAATGTTGAGGAGCCGACCGATCTCGCGACGCCCGAGCGCGAGACCATCATCGACGAGATTTTGGATGACGTGGTGGGCTTGGGGCCGTTGCAGCCGCTCATCGAGGACGACACCGTTACCGAGATCATGATTAACGGCTGCCGCTCGGCCTTCTTTGAACGCGGCGGCGTCTTGTACCCCATCGAGCATGCGTTTGAGGATGATGAGCAGATCCGTGTGCTTATCGACCGCATCATCTCGCCACTTGGCCGCCGTATCGACGAGCGCAGCCCCATCGTCAACGCCCGCCTCAAAACGGGCTATCGCGTCAACGCGGTGATTCCGCCTGTGGCGATTGACGGACCGATTCTCACCATCCGAAAGTTCTCGGACCGTATCTGCTCGCTGGACGAGCTCGTGGGGCTGGGGTCACTGCCGCTTTGGTATGCGCAGCTGCTGTCGTGCGCGGTGTCGCTGCGACAGGACCTGGCGGTTGCGGGAGGCACGGGATCTGGTAAGACCACCCTGCTCAACGCGTTGTCATGCGAGATTTCCACCGGCGAGCGCATCGTGACGATCGAGGATTCTGCCGAGCTCAAGTTTGCGCATCATCCGCACGTGGTGCGCCTAGAGGCGCGCGAGGCTTCGATTGAGGGCGAGGGCGCGGTGACGATTCGCGACCTGGTGACCAATGCCCTGCGCATGCGCCCCGACCGCATCGTCGTGGGCGAGGTGCGCGGTGCCGAGTGCTGCGACATGCTGCAGGCCATGAACACGGGCCACGACGGGTCGCTCACCACACTTCATGCGGGCTCAGAACAGGAGACCGTGGTGCGTCTGACGTTGCTTGCACGTTATGGCATCGATCTGCCGAGCGAGCTCATCGAGGAGCAGATTGCCATGGCGCTCGACGGCATCGTGATGTCCGAGCGCCACGCCGATGGCAGGCGCTTCGTCTCCTCGTATTCGGGGGTGCGTCGTGCCGCGTCGGGCGGCGTAGAGCTCGAGCGCTATGTGACTTTCGATGCCGCCGAGCGCACCTGGACGCTTGACCGCGAGCCGCCGTTTATCGCAGAAGGCCTGCGGTCGGGGACGCTCACACAAGAGGAGGTGGACGAATGGAGGTCGCTGTGCCCCTCGTCGTAGGGGGTTTGGCAGGGTTTTCTGTTGCGACGGCGTGCGGGGTGGAACCTCGTGTGCCGCAGGTGCCGCCGGCGGAGCTGGCGCGTCAGGTGCTCGAGACGGTGGCAGAGAAGCTGCCGCGTGAGCTGGTGGAAAACGATCTGCTGAAAAAGATCGCCCGTTCGTGGGCATCGCTGGCTCCGGCGCATCGCCTTGGCCTCGTGATCGAGGATGCTTCGGGGCGTTTGGCGTTTCTGCTGCTATCGAGCGGTGTCTGCTGCGTTTTACTAACGATGGTGTCGTTATCGCCCCTCGGATTTGCCTTGGGACTTGTTGCTCCGATTGCCGTTGGCGCCGCTCGGGATGGCTTTGAGAGCCGGCGCGAGCAACACGATGCAGAAGAGGCCATGCCCGAGGCGTTTACCGCACTTTCCATGTCGCTTGCCTCGGGACATTCGCTGGCCCAGGGCATGCGCTTTGTGGGCGCTCATGCGCAAGAGCCGGTACATACCGAGTTTTTGCGGGTAGCGGCGGCGATCGATTGCGGCATCTCGGCGACCGACGCGCTCGATGACTTGCTCGTGCGCATCGACGCCCCCGGTCTTTCGCTTGTGACCTTGGCGCTTAAGGTGTCACAGCGCACTGGCGCTCCGCTTGCCGACTTACTGTCCGAGGCGTCGAGCATGGTGGGGGAGCGCATTGAGCTCAAGCGCCGCCTGGATGTTAAGACGTCGCAGGCTCGCATGTCTGCGCATATGGTCGCGGCGATGCCGGCGGGCATGTGCGCGGTGTTGGCGCTGCTTTCGGCAGATTTTCGTCGCGGTCTTGCGACGCCTGCCGGCGCGGGCGCTGTGGTGCTGGGTCTTGCCCTCAACGCCGTTGCCCTGGTGGTTATCCGGCGCATTATGAGGGTGGAGCTATGAGCGCCCCAGTTGCAGTTGCGGCTTGCCTGTGCGCCCTGAGTGTATTTGTCGCGACGGGTTTGGATCGGGCGGATGCGCGCAAGATCGCAGGGGCCTGCAAGCGCGAGGCGGTGCTGGTCGCTGCCGCGGGTCGCTCGGTGGTCGATGCCCTGACCGCGCGAGTGAAGGGCGCGGTTGGAGCGGGCGGCCCGGCGCGAGTTTCGCTCGGCGAAGTGTCCGAGATGATCGATGTTGTGCGCTTGGGTCTTTCGGCCGGTCTTTCGTTTGATGCGGCGCTTGAGATTTTCTGCGCCAACCGCCGGTCAGTGCTGGCTCTTCGCCTTGAGCGGGCCTGCATGGCGTGGCAGGTGGGCGTGGGCACGCGTGAGGACGAGTTGTTGGTCGCCGCGCGCGACCTGGACGTGCGAGCGCTCGAGACCTTTGCCATTACGGTGGGGCAGGCACTCGCCCTGGGTGCCCCACTTGCCGAGACGCTGGCCGCTCAAAGTCGCGAGATCCGTGCGGCTCATCGCGCCGCGGTCGAGCGCGAGATCGAGCGTGCGCCCGTCAAGCTGCTGATTCCCACCGGCACGCTCATCTTGCCGGCGTTGCTTCTGTCCATATTGGGCCCGCTGCTGGGAGCAGGCGGGATGATGTAGGGAGGAATACATGAACACGATGACTGACGCTGCTGGCAAGGTCCAGGGCTGGGCGTTTTGCCGGGCGGCATATGTTCGTCAGCGCGCCAAGGAGCTACTGCAGGAGGAGAGTGCACAGGGTACCACCGAGTATGCCATCTTGGTCGGCGTGCTCGTGGTGATCGCGATTATCGCCATCGTCGCATTTAAGGGCAAGGTTAAAGAGCTATGGGATGCGATCAGCGAGGGCATCAACAGCCTGTAGAGGGCGAGCGCTCCATCGGGGTGCTGCTGGTGTTTGCTTGCCTGATCGTGGCGATGGCGGCGGTGCTTTGGGGGCTTAACGCCGCGCGGCAGCAGCGTCCTGGGGCCGCCTTCGATTCGGGCTCAGATTCGGCGGTGGCGTCTCAAAAAGATGAGATGCGAGATGCGGACGATTCGGATGTCGCTGTCACGGCGCAAACCTTTCTGCGGACGCTCGACAAGCGGTCTGGCACTACGACGGATTCGCCTGAGGACAACGCGATTGCGGTCCGGCTTGCATGGTCCGAGGACCGACCGATGACCGAGGCAGCGGCGGATATGTTACGCGCCTACCGCGAGGTGCCAACGGCCCAGCTCGCCCTGAGCGGCTATCTCGATATTAAGGGCAACGTATGGGGCGCCATCGTGCGCGATGGGCGCGGCTGGGTCGATATGGTGACGGTTGCCGCGGATGCTGGCGATGCTTCATGTCGTCTGCGCGCGGTGCGCCTGGTCCCGCAAACAATAAGCTCAAAGGAGGGATCGTGAAATGCATGGCGTTCTGCGTGAAGAGGTTGCCCAAGCGACTGTGGAATACGCCATCGTCACGGTGGCGCTGCTATCGATCGTGCTGGCGATTGCGGGACTTTGGCGTGCTGGCACCGATGGACGCTTGGCGGCGCTGGTTGAGCGGGCGGCATCCCATGGCGTTGCCTCGACGTCGGTTATCGACGCCGCTGCGGGCGCTAAGGACATCGCGTTGTATTGATATCGCGCGCGAGGACCGGGCGCAGTCTACGGTCGAGGCCGCTTTTTTGCTGCCGACGTTTCTGACGCTCATCCTTCTCGCACTGCAACCGGTGTGCCTGCTTTATACGCGCGCGGTCATGGAGTCTGCCGCCGCCGAGACCGCGCGGCTCATGACCACGACGACGGCGGAGGACGACGATCTTAAGGAGTTCACCCGCCGCCGGCTTGCCGCGGTGCCCAACGTTTCGATCTTTCATGCCGGCGGGCCGTTGTCGTGGGATATCGAGCTTGGCCGGGCCGGTGCGGGTGGCGTCTCGTCCGTGTCCGTTTCCGGCGAGGTCAAGCCGTTGCCTGTGATCGGTGCGTTTGCGCAGGCTATGGGTGGTACCGCCGAGGGCGGCTACGTTGAGCTCAAGGTCGATGTCTCGTATCAATCGCGTCCCGAATGGCTGGAGGGAGATTATGATTCGTGGATTGCTGCATGGGATTAAGCGTTTCTGGTCTAGATGCGTTTTGACGCGCCGTCCGAGCTGCCATCGCAAGCGAGGCGGCTTTATGGGCCGCGCCGGTGTTGATCTGTTTATCGAAGACGGCGCCTATACCACGCTTTCTTCTGCCGTGGTCATCCTAGTGGTGCTCACGTTGTTGTTTTCGTCGACCGCGGCGATATGG